>PTKA01000025.1 GCA_002937525.1 Alphaproteobacteria bacterium MarineAlpha10_Bin3 | reverse complement strand
GCCGGAGAAGACTTCGCAGACAACCGTGTTCCCGGCAAAGGACAAAAGAAGGTTCGGAAGAACTTGACCGCAGTGACGGAATTAGACAACCAAGGAGCGCTAATAAGGATCCCTAGAGTTCGCGTAGGCGGTCCGTCGGGTAGGAGGGGCGACGCCGGCGATGCGGGGCATCGTCAAGCCGTTCCGACGCCCTCCGACGGGCCGCCTACGCGACCCGCAGGGCGGCTTGCCGATCGGCGGGACGCCGAAAACTTGTAGTCGGCGGGCCCGCCGATAGGCTTTCGGGCAGCGTCGCGCAACACTTCGCGATGGCGCACGCGTAATCGCGTCTTCAACGCGGTAATCGCCACAGCGCACGCGCCGCAGCCGAAAACCTTGGAAAGCCGTCTCTCTCTCATGTTCGATTTCAAGTCACCGGGCAGTATTTAACATTCACCGCTTCATGCGGCGCCGGTTGTGCGTATAGCTGGCGGGCATGGCAGGAGACGGGAGCATCGTAACGACGGTTGATCACTCTCTGATGCGCGGGTTTGAACCGCCTGACCCTGGGTTCGTCGCGGGGCTGCCTCGTCCTATGGTCGAGCGTGGAAACGATGTTCCGCTCATAGAGACGCCGAGGGTTCCCCTGACCGTGCTTCCGCCTCCAGGCATGGCCGCTGGCGGGCTGTCGATTTGCTTGGCGATCCTCCTCTCTCTCATGTCCGTTTAGCGCAACCGGGTTCAGCCCGCCGGGCGCGGCTTGACATGCTGGGCAATAGCCCAGGCGAAGCCGAGCATCTCGCGGGCGATGGCGGCGTTGACCAGATTGGCCGGCTTGCCAGCCGCGCGTAGCCGACGGTGGCGCGCGCATAGCCGGACTTCGGCCTTCCAGGCGATATCGCGCACCGCCTTGGGCAGCCCCTGCAGTCGCTTGAGGCGGACGGCCGATATCCTTGGCCGGTAGGCGGTAGGTCCAGGCGGCCTCGACCCGCCTAGCCTCGCCATTGCCAGCCCTGGTGATGCCGCCGCGGCGCACGCTCTCGCCGCTCGAATGCTCGCTGGGAACCAGGCCAAGATAGGCCATCAAGCGACGCGGATTGTCGAAGCGGGTCAGATCGCCGAGCTCGGCGACCAGGGTCACGGCGACGATCAGGGCGATCCCGCGCATCGCCTGTAGGGCCTTCACCACCGGCGCCATCGACCAATCGTCGAGCAATTCCTCGATCTGCCCGGTCAGCCGGTCGCGCCGCGCTCCAGCGTCCTCGACGGCGTGGATATAGTCCTGCAGCACGATCTGGCTGGTCGGATGGTCGAAGCGGATCGTCGACAGCCAACGGCGATGCGCCATGGTCCAGTTCTTGCCCGGGCGGACAACCCCGTGACGCAGCAGAAACCCACTTAATTGCTGGCGCGACCGGCGCAGCGCTCGCACCGCCGCCGCACGCGCGCGGACCAAATCGCGCATCGCCTCGTGATCTGCGTCCGGCATCCACACCGCCGTCAGCGCCCCCATCCGGTCCAGCGCCGCAAGCGCCAGCGCGTCGCGCCGGTCGGTCTTCACCCGTGCGCCCGGCTTGCGCGGGATCAGCGACGGCGCCACCACCACGCAGTCATGCCCCAGCCCCGTTAGCTGGCGCCAGAGTCCGTAACCGAACGGACCCGCCTCGTAGCAAAAACGAAGCCGGACCCCCGGACGCGAAAGCTGCGACGCCAGCTTGCCAAACGCCGCCGGCGTGTTCGCGATCGTCCCCACAAACCGGCTCTCACCGCGCAAACCCCCGTCCGCAACCGCAACCGAGATACTGTTCTTGTGAACATCCAAACCGACAAACCTGATAACATCTTCCATGACCCGTCTCCTATGCATGAGGAAAGGCACCGGACTATTCGGCGTAACCCTCGACACTGGCATATTGTGAGGCGGGTCATATAAGCCCTAGGACGGACATGGGGACTATGGGTCCTTATTAGCGCTCCTTGGTATAGTCGCAATGGGAGACAGCGTGACCATGATAATCGCCCAGATTACCGACATGCACGTCATGGCGGCTGGACAGATGGCGTTTGGCCGTATCGATGTAAACGCCAATCTGGCGGCGGCCCTGGCGCGGCTGGCGGCGCATGACCCGCGCCCGGACATCGTGCTGGTTACCGGCGATATGACCTTCGATGGCGAAGTGGATGAATATACCGCGCTGGCCGGTATCATGGCAGGCTGCGATATCCCGTTTCATGTCATGCCGGGCAACCACGACAACCGGGCGCGCATCCGGGCCGCCTTTCCCGGTCACGACTATCTGCCGCGCGGCGGGTTTCTGCATTATACGATTGATGCGCATCCGTTGCGGATTATCGCCCTGGATACGCTCAATCCGGAGTCGGTCGATGGCCAGTTATGCGCCCGCCGCCTCGATTGGCTGGCGGCGCGGCTGGCGGAAGCGCCGGACCGTCCGACCTTGATCGCCATGCACCACCCGCCGATCGATATCGGCATCGGCTGGCTCGCCAGCGACCGGTTCGAGGGCCGCGACGCGGCGCGCGACATCATCGCGCGCCACGGCCAGGTCGTCGGCGTGATATGCGGCCATGTGCATCGCTGCGTGCAGGCGCAATGGGCCAACACAGTGGTGCATACCGGCGCGCCCACCGCCTACCAGTTCCCGCTCGACCTGAAGCCCCACGCCGAACGCGGCTGGGTCGCCGAACCGCCCGCCTACAGCCTGCATTACTGGCGCGCCGAAAGCGGGCTGGTGTCGCATACCGGTTATGCGGATGGTTTTGGCGCGGCGCAGGAATTTATTGAATGACATTCCCCTTAACATAGCAAAACAGGAGAAATTCGATGGCGAGCCATGCGACCGGAGATGGCGGAATCCCGCCAAGAGATGCGGCAAAACGCGGTTTGACGCGGATCATGACCCTTGGCGGCGCATACGGCACCCGCAACTACACGGTCAAGGATTTGCGCGACCAAAAAGGCGTGCGCGTGCTGGTGGAGACGCTGCCATTCTCGGTGGAGGAAGCGGTGGCGGCCCAAGAAGCCGGCATCGACACGATGAAGGTGCGGTTCGATCCGGCCCAGCCCGTATCGGCGGCGGCGATCCGGCGCGCCGCCCCCCATACTTTCATGGCGTTTTCGGTGCCCCTGCTGGCCGCGGCCAGCGAGGTCGAGGCGGTACGGCTGGGATACGACGCGATGGCGATCGGCGCGGATGCGATCATGTGTCAGTGGAGCCCGAGGTTCGTCGCCGCCGCCGCCGAAGCGGGCATACCGGTGCAGGGACATGCCGGCCTGGTGCCGCGCAAAAGCACCTGGACCGGGGGCTTGCGCGCCGTCGGCAAGACCATCGATGAAGCGATGGCGGTCTACCGGTCGATCAAGGCGCTGGAAAATGCCGGCGCTTACGCGGTCGAAGTCGAGGTCATCCCCGAAGATCTGCTGACCGAGATCTCCAAGCGCACCACGCTGATGACCTCGTCGATCGGTGCGGGCAGCGGCGGCGACATCCAGTTTCTGTTCGCCGAAGACATATTGGGCAACAACCCGCCGCCCTATCCGCGGCACTCCAAACAATATCGCGATCTTTACAAAATGAAGCAGGCGATGCAGGCCGAACGCGTATCCGGCTTCAAGGAATTCGTCGACGATGTCCAGAACAACCGCTTTCCCGCACATGAACACATCATCAAGGCGGCCGACGGTTTGATCGGCGCATTCGTGGACGCGGTGGACAGCGGCGGATAATATCCGCGCCGGTTACACGGCCGCCTTGCAGATTTGAGATTTTGACTCGGATTTTTTTGGATCACTGGTATAAAATTTACGAAATAGCATGATAGGAGGCGTTCTTATGGCACATCGCGCATCTATTATGGTCAAACTGGCGGTTTTCGTGGTGCCGCTTCTTGCCGCTTCGATCGCCCATGGCGCGTGGGTTACCGATCCCAGAACCGGCTGCAAGGCAACCAATCCAAATCCCAAACCCAATGAAACCATCACCTGGACCGGCGAATGCCGCAATGGCCTGACCCAGGGGCTGGGCGCGGTCATCTGGTACAAGGATGGCGTGCTCGGCAGCATCAGCGTTACGAATTACACCGATGGAAAATGGGGCAAGGTAACCCCGGCAGAGCGGTTGCAGGTCCTTCGTCCAATCGCCGGACGGGGCAACAAGGCGGCGCAATACGGCCTTGGAAAACTATACGAATATGGCAGAGGCGTCGAAAAAGACGATGCCGAAGCCCTGCGCTGGTATCGAAAAAGCGCCGAACAAGGATACGCATCGGCGGAGTTCAAAATGGGCTACGCCTACCGGCATGGCAGGGGCGTGAGCAAGAACGCCACCAAATCCGTATCCTGGTACAAAAAAAGCGCCGCCCAAGGCCATAAATCGGCGCAAAACAACCTGGCCTTTGCCTATCAGCACGGCAATGGCATCGGCCAGGACCATACCAAAGCCCTGCGCTGGTACCGCAAAAGCGCCAAACAAGGCAACCTGTCGGCGCAATTCAACTTGGGCTACATGTATGAAAAGGGCAACGGCGTCACCAAGGATTACGCCGAAGCCGCGCGCTGGTACGAAAAAGCCGCCGAAAAAGGAGATAAATCGGCACAGTTCAACCTGGGCTACGCCTATCAGCACGGCGAGGGGGTAAGCCAGGATTACGCCAAATCCGTACTCTGGTATAAAAAAAACGCCGGATAAGGGCACAAATCGGCGCAAATTAACCTGGGATTCGCCTATCAGCACGGCAAGGGTATCGGCAAGGACCATGCGCAAGCCCTGCGCTGGTACCACAAAAGCGCCAAACAAGGCAGCCTATCGGCGCAATTCAACCTGGGTTACATGTATGAATATTGCCACGGTACCAGTTAGGATAAAGTCGAAGCCGCGCGCTGGTACGGAAAAGCCACCGAAAAAGGGCACAAATCGGCGCAGTTCAGCCTGGGTTACGCCTACCAGCACGGCGAGAGTGTAAACCAGGATTACGCCAAATCCGTCTACTGGTACAAAAAAAGCGCCGGACAAGGCCATAAATCGGCGCAAAATAACCTGGAATTCGCCTATCAGCACGGCAAGGGCGTCGGCCAGGATTATGCGCAAGCCCTGCGCTGGTACCGCAAAAGCGCCGAACAAGGCCGTTCATCGGCGCAATACAATCTGGGTTACATGTATGAAAAGGGCAATGGCGTTAGCGCCGATTTCGACCGGGCCAAACTCTGGTACCGGAAGTCGGCGGCGCAAGGGAACAAGTCGGCCACGAAACGATTGGCGAGCATTGCCGATGGCGGGTTCAAGGTATGCAACAAATCGGGTCAATCCATTTCCGTCGCTTACGCCATCTTCGCCGGCCGCAAAAATAGCGCGGGCAAGTCGTTGTATGAATCACAGGGCTGGCGAAACATCGATAACGGAAAATGTTCCACCTTGTGGTCCCCGCCCCTCAACAAGGGAAATTACTACGTTTTTGGCCAAGCCACCGACGGGAAATGGGGCGGCAACCATCCCTTCTGCATCCTCGACAACAAATTTCGGCTTGTCGAAACGCAATGCGGGGAAGGTTTCAAAAGAAAACTTTTCAATAAGATCGAAGTCAAATCCGGAACCATAAAATACACCTACAATCTGAACCCATAACGGACGCCGCCGGGCATAAGGTTCGCGGCCATTAGCGTTCGCGCAAGGCGGAATCGCGGACCTTGAGGAGCGGTTTCAACAGATAGTCGAGCACCGACTTGCGGCCGGTCAGTATTTCCGCCGTCGCCGTCATGCCGGGGATGATGGGTTTGTTGGGACCCAGATTGTTGGTTTCGGTGCGCAGCCGGATGCGATAATAACTTTCGCCGTCCGGGTCGGTGATGGTGTCGGCGCTGATATCGATCAGCACCGCGTCCAGCCCGCCATATATCGTCGGATCATAGGCCGAAACCTTGATCACGGCTTTCAATCCGGGGAACAGTTGCGCCCGGTCGGAAGGGCGGATTTTCGCTTCGATCAACAAGGTGTCTTCCAGCGGTACGATCTCGACCAGGGTCTGGCCCGGCTGAATCACCCCGCCGATGGTCGTGATGTATATCTTGTTGACGGTGCCATATACCGGCGAACGGACCTCGGTCCGGATCATGCGGTCGGTTTCGGCCGCCATGGTCTCCCGAACCCCTTCGCGTTCCGCCTGCCGATCGTTCAGTTCGCGCTGCGCTTCGGCGCGGAATGCCGCGTGCCGCTCCACGACGCGCCGTTCCGATTCCTGCAGCGCCGACCGGGTCCGGGGTATGGCCAGGATGACGCTCTCGGTCAAAGTTTCGAGTTCCTGAACCTTCTGCTGCACCCGCAGATATTCAAGCCTCGGCGAAATACCGCGGTCGACAAGGGGCTTGAGAAGATCCTGTTCTTGTTGCGCCAGATCGAAGGCGCGCTGGTTCTGCGCCACCTTGGCGGTCAATTCGACAATTTCCTGCCGCTTCTGGATCACCTGATCGCTTAAAATCTGAACCTGTTCATCGAGCTGCGCCCGCCTTGCGTTGAACAAATTGCGTTCATTATCCGCCGTCGCCGGCGCGCCGGTCAGAATTTCCTTGGGAAACTGGATCTGTTTCCGACCGGCCGCTTCCGCTTCCAGCCGCACGATCGCCGCCGTCAAAGTAAGGTATTTCGCCCGCGTTTCGCGCAGCCGGGACGCGGCGGCGACATTTTCGATGCGCAGCATCACCTCGTCCTTCTGGACCACCGACCCTTCCTTCACGTTGATCCTGGCCAGGATGCCGCCCTCGAGATTCCGCACGATCTGGACCTGGCTAGACGAAATGACCCGGCCCTCGCCGCGCGTCACCTCGTCCAGTTTCGCGTCCCTCGCCCACAGAATGAAGGTGATGACGAAAGCGGCGATTACGAACAGCAGAACATGCGCGAAGCGGCTGGCGCCCCGGCTGCTGGCGCGCCGCTTGCTCAGATCCCAGCTATCGTCGTTCGACATGATTTCAGCTCCACGCCGCGGGAACCGGTCCGCTCCGCAGCGCATCCAGGACATCCTGCTTGGGGCCGTCGGCGACGATCTTGCCGCCATCCACGACGATCAACCGATCGACCAGGGACAGCATCGAACCGCGATGGGTGACCAGCAGCAAGGTTCTATCTTCAAGGGTGGCCGACAGCCGCTCCTTGAAGCGGCTTTCGGTGGTATTGTCCATGGCACTGGTCGGTTCGTCGAGCAGCAGGATTGGCGGATCCCGCAACAGAGCGCGGGCAATGGCGATCGACTGCCGCTGACCGCCGGAAATAATCTGACCGCGTTCGCCGACCGGCATGTCGTAGCCCATCGGATGCCGGTTGACGAACTCCTCCACGCCGGTGATCCGCGCCGCCCGGCGAACGGTGTCGTCATCGGTGAATGGCGCGCCGATTGCGATGTTGTCTTTCACCGAACCGAAAAACAGATAAACGTCCTGGGGCACGCTGCCGATACTGCGGCGCAGATCGGCCGGGTCGATCTGCCGGACATCGGTGCCGTCGACCATGACGGCACCCTGATCCGGTTCGTAGAGACCCAGGACCAGCCGCTGGATACTGCTCTTGCCCGATCCGATCCGGCCGATCAGGCCAACCTTTTCGCCGGCCTCGATGCGGAACGAGACGTCGTCGAGCGCCGGCGTTTCCTGATCGGGGTAGCTGAAAGTCACATTGCGGAACTCGATCTGGCCCTTAATCTCCGAGCGTTTCAGGAAATTCCGGCCTTCCGGGCGTTCCACCGGCGTGTGCATCATCTGATCGAGCGCGCTGAGCGAGACGCGCGCCTGATGATAGCGGGTCATGATGCCGGCGATCTGGCCGAGCGGCGCCATCGCCCGGCCGGCCAGGATCGTCGAGGCGACCAGCCCCCCGATCGACAATGTTCCGGCATCGATAAGGTACACGCCGTACATGACCACCCCAACCGACACGAAATTGGTCGCCGCGCTGGAGAAATTCAGCACCAGGGCCGACAGCATATGGGCCTTGACCGAAGACCGCGCGGTCACTTCGACGAAATTTTCCCAGTTGCGCTGCATGCGGCCTTCGGATGCGGTGCTCTTGACCGTCTCGATGCCGCCGATCGCTTCAATCAGCAGGGCGTGACGTTGCTGCGCCTCGCGATACGACTGCTGCACCACCGCCCGCAGCGGAATTTGCATCAGCGAACCGACGATTATCACGATCGGCACCGCAATCAGCGGCACGATCGCGATCGGTCCGCCGACGATGGAGATGATGAATATGAACAAAAATATGAACGGCAGATCGACGACGGTCACCAACGAGGACGAGGTGAAGAACTCCCGCAGGCTCTCGAATTCCCGCAGGCTGCTCGCCAGCCCACCGGACGATGCGGGCCGGTGGGCCATCTTCATCCCCATAACCTGCTGAAACAACCGCCCGGCGATCTTCGTGTCGGCCGACTTCCCGGCCGCGTCGACAAAATAGCTCCGCAACATTTTCAGCACGAACTCGAAGCCATAGACCGTCGCAACGCCAATCGCCAGGACCCACAATGTCTCTTCGGCGAAGTTCGGCACGACCCGGTCATAGACGTTCATCACGAACAAAGGCCCGGCAATGGCGAAGGAATTGACCAGCAGCGCCGCCAGCACGACTTCGATATAGATCCGCCACGACGCCACCAGCGTACCCCAGAACCAGCCACGAGGGCCGGCCACCATGATCTCGTCGGAACGGAAATCGAATTTGAACTCGGGCCGCGCGAACAGCGTATAGCCGTCATACACGTCTTCCAGTTCCGCCAAAGGAACGGAGCGGGCGCCAACGCCCATTTCCGGCAGGATGATTTCCGCCCGCCCGTCATTGCCGATTGCGGTCAGCACGCAGGCCCGTTTCCCCTGCAACAGCAAGACACAGGGCAACGCCATCTTGTCCAGCGCCGCCAGCGGACTTTGCACCAGACGCGCCGATATGCCGGCCCGGCTCGCCGCGCGGACGAACAGATCCGGCGACATCGCCTCCTCCGCCATCGGCAGCCCGGCGATCAGCGCCTCGTTCGACATCTGCCACTCGAGCAGGGTCGCCACAATCGCAAGGCAGCCCAGCAAAGGATCGTCCACCGTGCCGGCCGACGGCCGAACCAGCCATTCCGGACGGCGGCGGCGGTTCTGCGTGGAATCCTCGGTATCGCTGCTTCTTCTTTTCTGGGGACCGGTGCCGCTTTTTCCCTCGGATTCGCCGCCGCTTATTTCCTCGGTTTCACCGCCGCTTATTTCCCCGGATACACCGCCGCTTTTTTCCCCGGAATCGCGGCGGCCTTCGTTACGCCGCAGACTCTCGCGCCGCTCGCGTTCGAGCGGATTGGCCGCATTTTTTTCGGATCGAGCAGGTCGCGCCCATCGCGGCCGGCAGCCGGATCGTCATCGGTCACGCTGGTATCGAGCAGCCGCGGCGGTCCGTCGTCCACCGGCTCGACCCGGTCGCTCGCAATTTCAGATTTGTCGTCTAGCGACATCGATCCTCCAGGGCGGGGCGCGCCTTCGCGCTGCACGCCATTCATAACCGGATTCGCGCGACATTGCGACAGCGGCTAGGGGTAACTCGCCAGCCCCCGCTGACCACATATCGATTTGATTTTCGTTAAGGCGCCCTGGCATAATGAGAAAAATCGATCGAATTCGTCACGCGTAAAGGCTCCGTTAATGTTAGATGGCTAGAGCATGTTCCGATCAAGTTTAGACGTATCCGGCGTTTCTGAAGTAATTGCTGCATTCCTGTGGCGGGAAGCGATCGAGCAAGTGGCCAAT
>PTKA01000249.1 GCA_002937525.1 Alphaproteobacteria bacterium MarineAlpha10_Bin3 | reverse complement strand
GACGATCGCGGTGCAGCCGACCTTGTTCAGCGCGTATTCCAGTTCCGACAGCCGGTAAGCCGGGTTGATGTTAACCAGAATCAGGCCGAGTTTGGCCGAGGCGAACTGGATCAGCACCCATTCCGGCCGGTTCGGCGACCAGATGCCGATCCGCTCGCCGGCGCGCAGGCCGAGCCGGTGCAGCCCGGCCGCCAGGGCATCGACTTCGGCTTCGAGTTCCCGGTAGGTGAACCGCAAATTCTGGGCGCAAAACACCATGGCGTCATTGTCGGGAAACCGGGCGGCGGTCTCAGACAACAACTGGCCGATGGTCTTGCGCCACAGCACCGGCCGGGTATCGCCAACGACGTGGGAGAGACCGGCCCGTGGCCGTGGATCGAAGGATGCGGAATCCGGCATGTCTATTCACCTTGATCGTTGCAAAAAATTACAGGCAACCGATGCCTTGACCCCCTTAATACACCGGCATTAGCATGGCGAGGAAGCGCGTTCAGCCGATTCCGAGGAGACAATCATGGACTACCAGAATATCGATGTGAAGCCGGTATCTGGCGCGCTTGGTGCCGAGATATTCGGGGTCGATCTGTCCCGCCCCCTGGACAACCGGACTTTTTCCGAAATTCGCCAGGCTTTCGACGAAAACATCGTGATCTTTTTCCGCGACCAGAACATCACGCCCCAGCAGCATCTCGACTTTGGCGCACGCTTCGGCGCTTTCGATATTCACCCCTTCGCCGCCGGCCTGCCCGGCCATCCCGAAGTCATGCCGGTCATCAAGGAAGCCGACGACATTGTTGCCGGCTTCGGCAGCGCCTGGCATTCCGACGTGACCTTCTATGAACGCCCGCCGCTGGGCTCGATCCTGTATGCGCTTGAAACGCCAACCCATGGCGGCGACACCTTGTTCGCCAATATGTGCCTGGCCTATGACGCGCTGTCCGACGGGCTGAAGGCGATGCTGGACGGCATGACCGCGATCCACAGCGCCGCCGACACCTATGGCAAGAACAGCTATGCGGCGCAGCGCAATGCCGCCGGCAGCAGATCAATGAAAATCCGCACCGGCGACGACGCCGAGGCGACGATGGAGCATCCGGTCATCCGCACGATCCCCGAAACCGGGCGCCGGGCGCTGTTCGTCAACGCCACCTATACCAAACACTTCAAGGGCTGGACCAAGCAAGAAAGCCTGCCATTGCTGGAATATCTGTGGAACCACGCGATCCGGCCCGAATTCACCTGCCGCTTTGCCTGGCGCGCCGGATCGATCGCGTTCTGGGACAACCGCTGCACCTTGCACCACGCGATCAACGATTACGACGGCCAGCGCCGCGAGATGCACCGCGTCACAGTCATTGGCGAGCGTCCGTATTTCGCCGCCGCCTGATTCTTTGCTTAAAGCCGCCGGGAAATTCCAAACATGACCTATGTCAAATATATTGAGCGAACCCGCGACTATTACCTCTCACAAGGCTACGACCAGTCCTACCAATGGGCGCATTTCGACGATGTGCCGTTCACGACGCTCAAAAAACCACTGGCGCAATCGCGGATCACCCTGATATCGACCGGCGAGATCGCCATCCGCTTCGATCCCGACAGCGAAGACGACCGGATGGAGAAAACCCAGGTCGGGAATATCTATTCGATCCCTTCGGCCATCGACCCGGACCGGCTGTACAGCCATTCCTACGCCTATGACCGGTTCGCCACCAACCTCGACGATCTGAATTCGTTCTTTCCGGTGACCCGGCTGCACGAAGCGGTCGAAGCGGGGCGGTTGGGCGGCATGGCGGCGCGCCTCCATTCCGGCCATTATACCTATAGCCAGCGCAAGACCCTGGAGCGCGACGCGCCCGAGGTGCTGAAGCGGTGCCGCGAGGACGGCGTCGATATCGCCGTACTGGTGCAGATATGACCGGTGTGCCATCAGACCGTGGGTCTGATTGCCCGGCATCTTGAAGAAAACGGCATCCCGAGCGTGGTCATCGCGGCGGCCCGCGACATCGTCGAACATTGCGGTGTCGCGCGCATGCTGTTCGTCGATTTTCCGCTTGGCAACCCCTGCGGCGAGCCCGGCAATACGGCCATGCAGCGCCGGATCATCGATATGGCGCTGCATGTTCTGGAAGCGGCCGACGCGCCGCGCACCATCGTTGAGGCCGGCATTCAATGGCGCGGCGGCGATGACTGGAAAAAGCTGGTCTTCACCCAGGAACAGCCGTTCTTGTCGCAAGAAGCCGAACAGAAATGGACCGAGGGCAAGGAAACCTACCGCCAGCTCAGAAGCGATGGAAAAGTCTAGGCATGTCCCTTCCCTTGCAGTCGATTCGGGTGCTCGATCTGACGCGCGCGCTGGCTGGACCGTTCTGCACCATGTGCCTGGCCGATTTCGGCGCCGATGTCATCAAGGTCGAGTCCCTGCCCAAGGGCGACATGACCCGGGCCTGGGCGCCATTCGACCGCGGCATCGCCGCCTATTACCTGTCGATCAACCGCAATAAACGCGATCTCGCGGTTAATTTCCGCGATCCCAGGGGGTTGGAATTGCTGCGGCGGCTGGCGGGTGACGTCGATGTCGTGGTGGAAAATTTCAAGCCCGGCCGGGCCGATGAAATGGGTCTGGGCTGCGATGAATTACGGACGGCGAACCCCAGGCTGATCTATGCCAGCATCACCGGCTTTGGCCGCGACGGCCCCTACGGGGAGTGGCCCGGCTTCGATCAGATTGCGCAAGGCATGTCCGGCGTGATGAGCCTGACCGGCTATCCCGACGGCGACCCAACCCGCGCCGGGGTGCCGTTTGGCGATGTCGGGGCCGGCATGTGGACGGCGATGGGGATCTGCGCCGCCGTCATACAACGCCATGAGACCGGCGTCGGGCAGCGCGTCGAAACCTCGCTATTGGCGACCCTGGTCGGCATGCTTTGCATCCAGGGGCAACGCTATCTTTCGGTCGGCGAGGTCGCCGGGCGGATCGGCAACAACCACATGGTGACCTATCCCTATGGCACGGTGGAAGCCAGCGACGGGCAGCTCAACATCGCCGCCGCGACGCCGAAAATGTGGGTAAAACTATGCCGCGTGTTGGATTTGGAAGAACTGATCGACCATCCCGACTACATCGACAATGAACACCGCATGACAAACCGCGACGCGCTGCGCGAACGGCTGAACCAGCGCTTTCGCACCGACAGTGCTACGGCCTGGACCGCCCGGCTGATCGACGCCGGCGTGCCGGCCGGGCCGGTCTATGCGATGGACGAAGTTTTCGCCGATCCTCAGGTCATCCACCAGAACATGGTCGAAGAAGTCGATCATCCCGAGCTGGGCCGCATCAAGCAGTTAGCCAACCCGCTGCGCATGGACTCTTTCAAGGGCCGCACCGTCCGCACGCCGCCGCCGGGGCTGGGCGAACATAGCCGCGACGTGCTGGCCGAATTCGGCTACGCGGCGGCGGAAATCGACGGCCTGATCGAAGCCGGCGTGGTCGGCGAATAGGGTTACGCCGCCTGTTCGGCGGTCTGGGCGTCGCCGGCGACGGTGGTGCGGCGCATGTCGCGGACATCGTTGACGTCGTCGAAATGCTTCGCGCGGTGCATCACCTGGCGGTTGTCCCAGATCACCAGGTCGTATTGCCGCCAGACATGCCGGTAGACATTTTCCGGCCGGGTCGCTTCTTCGGTCAGGTCGCGCAGGAAGATGCGCGCTTCGGGCACCGGCCAGCCGACGATGCCGCCGGCATGGGCCGATAGATAAATCGATTTCCGGCCGGTCACCGGATGACGGCGCACCAGGCTTTGACGCGCCGGTTTGAAGTTCGCCCGCTCCTGGTCGCTGAGTTCGGTGAAGCCGAGCAGCCCGCGCGAATTCAACAGCGAGTGTTCGCAGACCAGATCCTCGATCTGCGCCCTGGCGGCATCGTCC
>PTKA01000248.1 GCA_002937525.1 Alphaproteobacteria bacterium MarineAlpha10_Bin3 | reverse complement strand
CTGGCGATTCCCATCAATCCTGATTTGCTCTGAACATCCGCCGCCGGCGTGCGGCCGGATATCGCGGGGGATGGATGGGGTGTAGCGTGCGCACCTTCCATCCCGGCGTCGATGCGTCCGGCGTCGGCGGCTCGCCCGTATCGCCGGTGCATACGCCGCGCTCGGCCAGCGTCTTGTCGAGGCCGATGATCGTGAGCGGCGTAAAGCCGTCCGGCAACGCCGGGCTTTGCGGATCGAGGCGGTCGATCAGCACCATCCATCCTCCCATTGCGACTTCCAACTCGTCGAGTGCCCCGTTGACCAGATTGCGGTCCCAGTTGGTTATCCGCTCGCGCATCGACGCCTTGACCGACATCCGGCCCGCCTTCGAGGTGTAGTTTTCGCTGGTCAGCACCGCGGGGCCGGCAAGCCTATAGAGCGCTAGATACGGCGCCTTGGCGGCATGAACGCAGGCGAAACGCTGCGCCGACTGGAACCCCTTTATGGTCAGCAACATGGCGATATGGCGATCGTAGAAAGCGTCGAATTCGGCCCGGGACTCGGATTTGGGGTAGTTCATTTCGACCATGTAAAAAATGCTCATGCAGACGCGCTTCCTTGTTGTATGTCGTGGCGATGGGGTTATTGCGGCAGCGCGTAATCCTTGTATTCCTCGCGCAGTTCTTTCTTCAGCACCTTGCCGGTGCCGCCAATCGGGAAGGACTCGACGATGACCATATCGTCGGGCAGCCACCATTTGGCGACCTTGTCGGAAAGGAAATTAAAAATATCGGCTTTGTCCGGCGTCTTGCCAGGAACCGGGACGACCAGCAGCAAGGGGCGTTCGTCCCATTTGGGGTGGGGGACGCCGATCACGGCGGCTTGCTGCACGTCGGGGTGGCTCATGGCGAAATTTTCCAAATCGATCGAACTGATCCATTCGCCGCCGGATTTTATCATGTCCTTGGTGCGATCGACGATCTGCATATAGCCTTGTTCGTCGATTGTCGCCACGTCGTTGGTGGCGAACCAGCCATCGCGGTGGACGCCGGCGTCGTCGATGCCGAAATAGCCGCTGCACACCCAGGGGCCACGGACCAAGAGTTCGCCTTGCGCCTTGCCGTCATGGGGCAAGGCTTCGCCCGACTCGCTCTCGATCATCATCTCGACACCGAATGGCGGGCGGCCCTGCTTGATCTGGATAGCCATGCGCTGCGATGGCGGCAGATCCTGCATCCACGGCTTGAGCGTATTGATCGAGCCGATCGGCGACATCTCGGTCATGCCCCAGCCCTGGCGCACCTCGATATCGAATTCGTTCTCGAAGGCTTCGATCATCGACGCCGGCACGGCGCTGCCGCCGATGACGACATATTTCAGCCGGTCCAGCCGTTTGCCGTGTTCGCGCATATGGTTGAGCAGCCCGAGCCAGATGGTCGGCACGCCGGCGGCAAAGGTCACGTTTTCGGCGTCGAGAATTTCATGTAGCGACGCACCGTCCAGCCCGGGGCCGGGCATCACTTGCTTGGCCCCGGTCATGGTCGCGGCATAGGGGATGCCCCAGGCGTTGACGTGGAACATCGGCACCACCGGCAGGATCGCCTCGCTTTCCGACAAGCAAAGCCCGGCCGGCAGGGCGGCGGCGAAGGAATGCAGCACCGTGGCGCGGTGCGAATACAGCACGCCCTTGGGATTGCCGGTCGTGCCCGAAGTGTAGCACAGCGACGAGGCGGTGTTTTCGTCGAATATCGGCCACTCGTAGCTGTCCTGCGCGCCGTCCATCAGTTCTTCGTAGCAGATCAGATTGTCCAGCTTGCTATCGGGCATATGCGCGCGGTCGCACATTACCACGATGCCTTCCAGCTTCGCCGCCCGCCCGGCCACCAGTTCGACCAGCGGCACGAAGGTCAGATCGATGAACAGATAGCGGTCGGCTGCGTGATTGAGCAGATAGACGATCTGATCGGGATGCAGCCGCGGATTGATGGTGTGGCAGATCGCCGCCATGCCGGAGGTGGCGAAATAGATTTCGTAATGCCGGTATCCGTTCCACGCGATGGTGGCGATCCGGTCGCCCTTGACTATGCCCAGCGCCGTCAGTGCGTTGGCCAGTTGCTGGGCGCGGCGATGCGCCTGCGCGTAGCCGTAGCGGTGGATCGGTCCCTCGACGGTGCGCGAGACGATCTCGCTTTGCGCATGTTGGGCGGCGGCGTGTTTGATCAACGACGACACCAGCAGCGGCGTATCCATCATAAGTCCGCGCATATCGGTTATCCTTCCGGTGTATCGCCCGTCCTTGCCGAGCGCAGGGCGCGTCGATGGCCAGCGACGCTTTGGGCTTCAATGAAAATCCGGTTGATTTCGGGAAACCGGCACTTGATTTCGATTTCCAGTTCGGAGATCGCGGCCTCCACGCTATCGGCGTCTATATCGCCGGTGGAATCGAGGCTGAGATTGAGCAGCACATCGGTCGGGCCGAGATGCATGTTGAGTATTTCGTTGGTTTGCTTGATCCGAGGGTCGGCATCGACGATTTCCTCGATGCCGCGCACCGTTTCGGGGTGCGCTCCTTCGCCGATCAGCAACCCCTTGCATTCATAGGCCAGCAACGCCGCCGTCAGGGCCAGAATCACGCCGATGGCGATCGACGCAACCCCGTCCAGGACCGGCATATCCAGCGCCTCGGCCAGATACAGCCCGATCATGGCGACGATCAGGCCGGCCATGGCGGCGGTATCCTCGAACAGCACGGTGAATACGGTCGGGTCCTTGGAACGGCGCACCGCGTTAAAGATGCCGCGCCGGCCTTCGATGCGGCGAAATTCCCGGTAGGCGATGACCCAGGCGACGGCCTCGAATATCATCGCCAGGCCAAGCACGGCGTAGTTCACCGCGACATTGGTGACGGCATGGGGATTGCCGATCTTATCGACGCCCTGATAGATCGAGACCGAGGCGCCGCCGGCGAAAATCAGAATCGCGACGACGAAGGTCCAGAAATATAACTCCATCGCGTAGCCGAACGGGTGCGCGGTATCGGCTGGCCGCGCCGCCCGGCGCACGCCATAAAGCATCAATAACTGGTTGCCGGTATCGACCAGCGAGTGCACCGCTTCGCTCAACATCGCCGCACTGCCGGTAAAGGAGGCAGCGGCGAATTTGGTCACCGCGATCAGGCTGTTGCCGATCAGGGCGGCGTAAATGACCCGCTTGGTCGATGCACTGGCCATGAACGCTCCTTGGTGTCAGGCCGCGGCGTCGAAGACGGGCCGCGTGCCCGTGATCGTCGTGCGGTGCATGCGCCGGCGGCTGAAGGCGATAAGTTGCCCGGGCGCCAGTTCCTGCCCGCGCGCCACAACGACGCAACGGTCCGCGAGTTCCCGTTCCAGCGCCGCCGAATCCGCGTCGGACACCGGCTGCCCAAAATTCAGCCCGACAACCGCCGATCCGATTTGCGGGGTCAGCGCGCTAAAGCTAATATCCGACATTCGATCCCCCGGTCTCCACAAAATGGCCTAAAATCGACCCTACCGTGAAGCGGCCCTGCGGGGCAAGATTCCGACGCGATTCCACGCGCGGCCGCCATTGTTTGTTGGCGCATCGGAATCGATACTATTTTTTCCTATTAAACTGTTTTTAGACGATGCCGATCCGCACAATGGGCCGGCACGCACGCAATAATCGGCGTTGAATCCGCCGATAAGCGCAGGGTTCTTGCAAAAACGCCGGTCGCGCGCCAAACCGGTTTGAAATTTGGCGTTGGCGAAGTACCCTTTATTACTGGAGCATGAGGATTTGGCGTTGTTTTACGGCTGCACTGCAAGGGGATCATGATGGCGCTTCCCGCAATATCGTTGGACGATAAATATGCACTCGATACCGGGCGTGTATTCCTGACCGGCATGCAGGCCTTGGTCCGCTTGCCGATCATGCAGCGCCAGCGCGATGTCGCGGCGGGGTTGAATACCGTCGGCTA
>PTKA01000247.1 GCA_002937525.1 Alphaproteobacteria bacterium MarineAlpha10_Bin3 | reverse complement strand
CCTGGCGGCGCGGCCTGACGGCGGAAACCGTTTGCGTTGCCTGGCTGCGGCTGCACGGCTACCGGATTATCGGCCGGCGGCTGCGTATCCCGGTCGGTGAAATCGACATCGTTGCGCGCCGCCGCCATATCCTGGCCATCGTCGAGGTGAAGGCGCGCGCCGACCCGCACCGCGCCCTGGAATCGATCAGCGCGCGCCAACGCCGCCGTCTGGCCCGGGCGGCGCAATGGCTGATCGCCGGCCGGCCGGAACTGGCGGCGCTCAATTTCCGCTTCGACGTCATGGCGGTCGCGCCCTGGCGGATACCGATTTATGTTATGGATGCCTGGCGGCCAGACGACACCAGATGAATTGGAAGGCGATGGAATTTTCGATAAAGCGCATCGGCGCCGGCCTCGCCTTCTTGGCGTTGGCCGGGCTGCAATCGGGCTGTGCCGGGCTGGTGGTCAGCGCCGGGGCGACGGCCGGCAGTGCGGCATTACAGGAACGCGGCTTTGGCACCGCCGTGGACGATACGGTCATCCGCGCCAAGATCGCCGCCGCCTATCTGCAAGACAGCGTCGACTTCAAACTTATCAGCATCGAAGCGCATCAGGGCCGGGTTCTGTTGACCGGCACGACGCCGCGGGCCAAGGACCGGGTGGACGCGGTCCATCTCGCCTGGCAGGTCGATGGCGTCAAAACGGTCATCAATGAAATTTCGATCGAGCAAGGCGGCGGCATCCTGGGGCTGGCGCGCGACAAATGGGTGACCGCCCAACTGCGGCTCAAGATCACCTTCGACACCACGGTAAAGGCGATTAATTACGCTATCGATACGGTGAACGGCACCGTCTATCTGATGGGCATCGCCCAGAATCAGGCCGAACTGAACCGGGTCAAGAACCACGCCCGCGGGCTCGACTATGTCCGGCGCGTCATCAGTCATGTGCGGCTCAAGAAACCGCCAATGCGCAAATAGAAGCCGAACATGGCGCGCGACGGTGAAGCCGAACGGCTTTTGCGCCACATCGGCGCCACGCAAGACGAACCGTTCGATCTGGCCCGGGCGGCGCTGGCCCTGGCGACGTTCGAGCGCCCCCAGGTCGCCCTGGAACGCTATCATGCGCATCTGGACGATCTGGCGCGCGATGTCGGCGCGGCCGGCGCAACGACGCCGGAAGCCCGGCTGGAGGCGCTCAATGCGACGCTTATCGGCGCCCATGGTTACACCGGCGACGCGCTCAATTACGACGATATGCAGAACGCCAACCTGATGCGCGTCATCGACCGCCGCAAGGGCCTGCCGGTGGCGCTGGGCATCCTTTATATCCATGCCGCCCGGGCGCAGGGCTGGACCATGGCCGGGCTCGCCTTTCCGGGACATTTTCTGCTGCGGCTCGGCGGCGGCAACGGACGGCTGGTAATCGACCCGTTTCATGGTGGTGCGGTCATGGCGCCGCATGATTTGCGCGGCCGGCTCAAGGCCATGAACGGCAATGACGCCGAACTCTTACCCGAACATTACGCCGAGGTATCCGATCGTTCGATTTTGTTGCGTTTGCAAAACAATATCAATCTGCGCCTGCAACGGCAACAGGATTTCGCCGCCGCCAGCGCGGTCGTGGGGCGGATGCTGATGATCGCCCCGAAGGCGGCCGCCTTATGGCGCGAAGCGGGCTTCCTGAGCGCGCATGCCGGCAGATTGGTGGCGGCGATCGACGCAATCGAACATTACCGGGACCTGCAAACCACGCCAACCGCGCGGCGCAAGGCGGAAGCCCTGTTGCAGCGGATGCGCGACCAGTTGAACTGACAGGTCCGGGGCAAGCCGGTATAATTGCCCCAAGCCGCGCTGAACGCATCGGCTGCGTCCGAACAAGGAAACCCAAAATGAGCCTTTCCGTCGCCATTCAGATGGACCCGATCGACAGCATCGATATCGACGGGGACAGCACCTTCGTGCTGGCGCTGGAAGCGCAGCGGCGCGGTCACGAACTGTTCTATTATCTGCCGAACGCCCTGACCTTCCGCGACGGACAGGTCGGCGCGCGGGGCCATGCCTTGCGCGTGAAGCGCGAAGCCGGCAATCATTTCGAGCTGGGCGCATCCGAACGGCGCGACCTGTCCTCTGCCGACGTGATCTTGATGCGCCAGGACCCGCCCTTCGATATGTCCTACATCACCGCGACCCACATCCTCGAACACATCCACCCCAAAACCCTGGTCGTCAACGATCCGGGCCATGTCCGCAATGCGCCGGAAAAAATCTTCGTCACCCGGTTTCCCGACCTGATGCCGCCGACCCTGATCACTTCCAGCCGGGAGGACATCCTCGAATTTCGCCGCGAACATAAAGATATCATCGTCAAGCCGCTATACGGCAATGGCGGCGCCGGCGTCTTCCATATTCAGCCCGGCGACGAAAACCTCGGCGCCCTGCTGGAAATGTTCACCTTGATGTACCGCGAACCGATCATCGTTCAGCGCTATCTGCCGGCGGTGCGCGCCGGCGACAAACGGATCATCCTGATCGACGGCAAGCCCGCCGGCGCCACCAACCGGGTGCCACCGGAAGGCGAGGCGCGCTCCAACATGCATGTCGGCGGCCGGCCGGAACCGGCCACGCTGACCGCGCGCGAAGAAGAAATTTGCGAGGCCATCGGCCCGGCCTTGAAGGAATACGGGTTGATATTCGTCGGCATCGACGTGATCGGCGATTATCTGACCGAAATCAACGTCACTTCGCCGACCGGCATCCAGGAAATCAACCGCTTCGACGGCGCCTGCCTGGAAGCCGGTATCTGGGATGCGATCGAAGCCCGGCTGTAGCGCGGATCAGGTATCGAAGCCGAACAATGACGCTTGCAGCAGCGATGGCAAGCCCTGGCTGTTATAGGCCAGCGCGGTGTTGAGCGCGCTTTCGAAGATGAGCTGGCGCTTTTGCTCTTCCAGGGTAAATAATCGTTCGGCGGCGAATTCTGCCGCCGCCAGGCGTGCGACGACTTTCTTGCTTTCGGCGATTTTATCGTCGCTGAATTTCAGCACCACTTCGGCGCGTTTCAGTTGAACGCCGAATGTCGCGACATTGAAACGCAGGCTGGACAGCGCGGCGGTCATGTCTTCCAGCGCGTCGTCAAGCTTGCCCGAATCCTGAAAATTACCGTAAAAATACGAGCCCAGGACGCCGACGCCCTTGGTTTCCAGGGTGCCTTCCAAAGTGGGCGTTACGTCGCCGCTGCGCGTGATCGAAATCGCCCCGGTGGTTCTATCGTAGACAACGGTGTCGTCATTCTTCAGCAGAACCCCGGTATCGGCCAAATCGGCGTTGGGAAACTTGATCACCGAAGCATGAAAGAGGCTGGGCAGAAACGTGTCGCCATTGCCATCGGTGATCACATAATCCGACCCCAGAAAATTGCCGTCATAGACCGTATTGACCAGGGAGCCCGGCTTCGATTGCACTTCCAGATCATTGGCGTTGAAAATGTCGCGGATGCTGGCACCAATCAAATTGACGCCGAAAAACCCGGCGCCCTTGGCTCGCAAATTGTACTTGCCGAGCAACTGATCGAAAAGGTTGGCCAGATCGCGCTGGCCTTCGGTTGTCACGCCCGGCGCCTGGGCCAGCACGATCTTCTTCATCTCACCCAGCCGCTCGTTCGCCTTCTCCAGAATCCGCACCGCGCGTTTCTGTTTGACCTTGAGCTTGGAATAGCCCTCGATAATCCGTTCCGCCTCGCGCGCTTGGGCTTCGAGGCGCGCCTGGTTGGCGCTCGCCTTCACTTGCCTCGGGCCGCTATTGCGCGCGATTGCCGCGATCTGCACGGTCCGCGCCGACGCCGCGCCGCTAAGCGCGCTGAACAGCGACTGGTTCAACTGCTGGGTCGAAAGGTTGAGGAGGGATACGCCGTCAGCGCCGCCGACCTCACCTTGCCGCCACCGGCCGAAGGCTCTGCCGCGATCGCCGAACGCGT
>PTKA01000246.1 GCA_002937525.1 Alphaproteobacteria bacterium MarineAlpha10_Bin3 | reverse complement strand
CCATTATGGCTTCCGGCATTTTCAAGCGCGGCACCGACTGCTGATTGGGGTTCATGCTCAAAAGATGCGGCATGCGCTGGTAGAGATTGATGGCCGATCCGGTGTTGGCGAGCCGGTTCAGAATTGGCGACGTCGGGGCGGCGACGATTGCCGCCTGCGGGCTGGCGGCGGCGGATTTATGGGAACTGCGCAGCGGACAACGCCAGGACGTCGCGGTCGATATCCGCACGGCGGCGATGGCCATGCGCAGCCAGCGCTATGTTCGCATCGTCGGCAAGGAACCGATCCCGGCCTGGGGCGCGGTGAGCGGGTTCTACCAGAGCGCCGATGACCGCTGGGTGCAGTTGCACTGCAATTTTCCGCATCACCGCGACGGCGCCATGGCGGTGCTGGGCTGCGAAGCCACGCGCGACGCCTTCCAGGCCGCTATCGCGACATGGCGCGCCGCCGAACTCGAAGACGCCTTCGCTGAACGCGGCCTGTGCGCCGCCATGGTCCGCGACCACGGCGAATGGGCGGCCTTGCCCCAATCCGCGGCCATCGGCAGCCTGCCGCTGATGCAGATCATCCGCATCGCCGATAGCGATCGCGAACCGATGGGGGCGGGCGAACGGCCGCTTTCAGGCATCCGGGTGCTGGATTTGACCCGCGTGCTGGCCGGTCCGACTTGCGCGCGCACCCTGGCCGAACATGGCGCCGACGTGATGCGGATCAGCGTTCCGCATCTGCCGTTCAGCGCCAATTCGGTGCTCGACACCGGGCATGGCAAACGCAATGCGTTTATCGATTTGCGGCGCGGCGACGGTATCGCAACATTGCGCGAACTGGTCGGTGGCGCCGATGTCTTTTCCCAGGCCTACCGCCCGGGTACCCTGGCGGCGCGCGGGTTTTCGCCGCGCGACCTGGCCGCATTGCGGCCGGGGATCGTGTGTGTATCGCTGTGCGCCTACGGCCATGAAGGACCGTGGCGCGACCGGCGCGGCTTCGATACCCTGGTGCAAAGCGCCACCGGGATCGCCAACGAACAAGGCGGCGGCGGTCCGCCGCGCCATATGCCGGTCTCGCAGCTCGATTACGCGACCGGGTTCCTGGCCGCCTTCGGCGCGATGAGGGCGCTGGCGCAGCGCGCCCGCGAAGGCGGCAGCTATCTGGTGCGGCTATCGTTGTGCCAGACCGCGCATTGGCTCAAAAACCTGGGCCGGTTGCCGGCTTCGGCGCTCGAACTACCCGATCCGGGTCTAGACGATGTCGCCGATCTGATGATCGAATCGACGGGGCCGTTCGGCCGCGTCCGGCATCTGGCGCCGGCCATCGAAATGTCGCAAACGCCGCCCCGCTGGGTCCGCCCGGTGGCGCCGCTCGGCCATCACGATCCGGTCTGGCCAGAAACCTGAAGGGAGCAACGCACATGACCTTAACCCTTGATGAGGCAAACCGCGTCATCGCCGGCGCCATCGGCAAGGCGACGGAAATCGGTGTCGCGATGAATATCGCGGTCTGCGACGCCGGTGGCCGCCTGGTCGCCTTCCAGCGCATGGACAAGGCGATCTGGGCCGGCGTCTATGGCAGCCAGGGCAAGGCGATCGCATCCGCTGCCTTCGGGCGGCCGAGCGGCGATATGAGCGACCGCGCCGACCATCCGACCTTGCGTGGCATCGTCGCCGCCGAAGGCGGTCACATGATGCTGGGCCAGGGCGGAATGCCGATCCTGCGCGACGGCGTGGTCGTGGGAGCGTGCGGTGTCGGCGGCGGTTCCGCCCAACAGGACGAGGATTGCGCCCGCGCCGGCATCGAATTGCTGTGATCCCGGTTACTGCCGCCGCTGACCACGGGTGCTAATACATAGCGTAATTCCGGTTGGTCACTCTCCTATCGTTGGCCTATTGGGGCGCGTCCTTGCGACCCCGCATCATAGGCTCGGGAGGGTGACCAACCGGAATTACGCTATGTATTAGGGGACGTGTCTCTTTTGGCGGCGCGTTTGCGTCGCCGCCACATCGACCCGCGCATTCTGGTCGAGCACGACGCCATAATCCGCCACCGCCGATTCAATGCTCACGAAGCCAAGGGCTACATCGCTGGCGACCGCTTCCGGGTCGCGGGTCAATGGATCGCCATAACCGCCGCCGCCGGGCATTTCGATGACCAGGCGGTCATCGCCCGGCACGATCTGGAAGCCCTTGTTGCGCAGTGTCTTGCCGGATTCGAGCGCGACGACGCCGCAGGTGCCGGGGCCGCCGCCATTGCGCCCGCGGGCCGGGAAATGCACCCGCTCGAAGGTCGCAAACAGACCGGTTGGTGCCCCTTCGCGGTTCGAGATCAGCATCGACTGGCCAAGGCCGCCGCGTTGCGCGCCGGCGCCGCCGGAATCAATCCGCAATTCCTTGCGCCAGATGACGATCGGCGTGATCGCCTCGGTGATTTCCACCGGCACATTGCGCACGCCGCTTGGATAGGGCGTCGCCGACAGGCCGTCGAGATGAGGCCGGGCCCCAGCACCACCGCTGTGAAAACTCATCACCATGAAGGGCGTATCACTGCTTGGTCCCTGGCTGGTAATACCGTGCCCGGCGCCGAATTTGAGGTTCCAGAGGTTCGATGTGCCTTCCGCCGGCACCCGGTCGGGCAGGGCTTGATGCAGGCATCCGAACACCACGTCGGGCAGCATATGGCCGATGGTCGAGCGCGCGACGACGGCACACGGATGCGGCGCGTTGACGATAGTGTGTTCCGGCGCGCAGACGGTAATCGCATCCAGGGTGCCGGCATTGTTGGGGATATCGGGCGCCACGACGCATTTGACGCCAAAGGCGGTGTAAGCCTCGGTGTAGCACATCGGGCAGTTGATGCCGAATTCCGAGACCCCGGACGACCCTTCGTAATCGACATGCACCCGGCCATTGGCGATGGTCAGCGACGCAACCAGATCGATCGGTTCGCTATAGCCGTCGATGCGCATGGAATGGCTCCATTGTCCCTGCGGCAGCGCATTGATTGCCGCCGTGATCGCCGCATGGCTTTGATCGATGATGAAGGCGCCGAGCGCATCCAGCGTCTCGATATCGTTTTCGTCCATCATCGCGAACAGCCGCTTGGCGCCGATCTCGTTGCAGGCGGCCAGCGCGTAAATATCGCCCTCGACCTGGACCGGTTCGCGGACATTGGCCCGGATCAGGTTCAGCAGCCAGCCATTCATCTCGCCGCGCAGCGCCAAAGGCATGATCGGCACGAACAGGCCCTCGTGATAGACTTGGCGCCCCTCCGGCGACTGGCCGATGCCGCCGATATCGACGACATGGCTGGTGCAGGCGAACAGCGCCACGATCCGGCCCTCGCGGAACGCTGGCGTCACCACGGTAAAGTCATGCAGATGCCCGGTGCCGCGCCATGGATCGTTGGTGATGTAGACATCGCCCTCGTTCATATCCGCAACCGGGAACACGTCCATGAAATGCACCACGGCGCGCGCCATCGAATTGATGTGCCCCGGCGTGCCGGTGACGGCCTGGGCCAGCATCCGGCCTGCAAGATCGAACACGCCGGCGGAAACGTCGCCTGCTTCGCGCGTGGATGTGCTGAAGGCGGTGCGCACCAGGGTCTGCGCCTGCTCTTCGACGACCGATAATAGCCGGTCCCACATCACCTGAAGACGGATGCGGCTCATCTTGTCGTTGCCCATCACGAAGCCTCCGGCTTGGTTAAGACGATCTGACCAAGCCCGTTGACGGTGGCGGTGAATCCGTTGGCGACCAGGGTCGAAGTTTCGGCCTCGACGATAATCGCCGGTTCGGGAATTTCATCGCCGGGCGACAGCGTCGCGCGGTCATACAATGCGGCATCGACCCACGCGCCGCGTTCCGGGTCGAAGACGGCGCGGCGCGACACCGGTTCGGGGGCTTGGCGTTCGCCGACTGGCGGAGCCGCCGCCACCGGGGGCCGGGCGGTCGATAGCGACAATGTCCA
>PTKA01000245.1 GCA_002937525.1 Alphaproteobacteria bacterium MarineAlpha10_Bin3 | reverse complement strand
CGCCGCGCTCGCCGCTTTCTGTCGGGCCGGAAAATCGTGCCAGCCCGCCGCCGCCAGGGCGCTTGCCTGGGTCGCGGGATAGTCGCCACTGTCGAGTATGACCGCGCCGCCGCCGCGCACGCGCAACGGTTTTTCGCACGGCATCTGCGCCGGCCCGACCAGGTTGCGCCGCCGCACTTCGGCCCGGTCCAGGCCCAGTTCCGCCGCAACCCGGTCGATCAGCCGTTCCATCACGAAAGCGCCTTGCGGCTGGCCGGCGCCGCGAATCGGCGTCACCGGCACCTTGTTGGTCAGCGCCAGCTTGATGTCCAGATGATAGGCCGCGATGTTGTAGGGCAAGGTGAGGCAGTTGGCCGCACCTTGCGGGATATTCACGCCGCGCGCCGTATAGGCGCCGTGATCGTGGATCAGCGATCCGCGCACGCCCAGAATCCGCGCCTCGTCGTCGCAGGCGATTTCCATCGCCCAGTACTGATCGCGTTCCTGTGTCGTGGCCATGAAATGTTCGCGCCGGTCCTCGATCCATTTCACCGGCCGGCCGGCCGCAATGGCGGATGCGGCCAGCACCGCGTCCTCGCAATAGAACACCAGCTTGGGCCCAAATCCGCCGCCGACATCCGGCGCAATGACCCGCACAAGGTCGTCGTCCTTGCCCAGAAGATCGCACAGCAACCGCCTGGCGGCATGGGGGGTCTGGGTCGAACTCCACAGGGTCAGGCGGTCTTCGAGCGGATCGTAGCGGGCGATGCCGCCCCGGCATTCGATCGACATGGCGACGCCGCGATGCAGCGAAAAATCGTCGGCAAAGACATGAGGCACGGTGCTGAACACTTGTACTACCGGCCCGTACCCGACCTCGAATTCGGCGACCAGATTATGCGGCAGGCCGCCATGGGCCAGCGCCGCACCATCCAGCAAGGCGGCCCGGCAATCCGCCGCCACCGGCAAGGGGTCGTATTCCACGTCGATTTGTTCGGCCGCGTCCTCGGCGATATAGCGCGAAGTCGCCAGCACCGCCGCCACCGGTTCGCCGACATAGACCACCTCCCCATCGGCCAGCACCTTGCGCGGCACCTCCAGTCGGTACGCCGGGCTGGGCAGGCCCGCAAAAATGTGGTCGCCGGTCAGAAGCGGCCGCAGATCGGCCAGCGTATAGACCGCAAAGACGCCGGGAACCGCGCGTGCGGCGGTGCAATCGATGCGGCCGATGCGGGCATGGGCGAAGGGGCTGCGCAGAAATGCGATTTCCAGCGTCCCCGGAAGATCGATGTCATCGACGAACCGCGCCGTACCGCGCAGCAAGGCCGGGTCTTCCAGCCGCCCGACCGATTGCCCGAATACGCCGCCGCCTGCCGTCATCGCGCCACCATCAGTTGGTGCAGGCGCTGCGGCGTCACCGGCAGGCGGGTGATTGCGCCGGGCCGTTGCAAGGCGTCGTCGATCGCGGCGGCGATCACCGCGCCGACCGGGTTGATGCCGCCTTCGCCAGCCCCCTTGATGCCCATCGGGTTGAGCGGGCTTGGCGCGTCTTGCGTGATCAGAATTTCGGTCTGGGGCATCTCGCCCGCGCCCGGTATCAGGTAATCGGCGAAGGTCACCGACAGCGGCTGGCCGCGTTCGTCATAGGAAAATTCCTCGAACAGCGCGCCGCCCAGACCCTGGGCCAGGCCGCCGGTCATCTGGCCTTCGATCAGCATCGGATTGACCGCCTTGCCGACATCGTAGGCCAGCAGGTATTTCTCGACGCGCACGCCGCCCGTGCCCCGGTCCACCGCGACCACCGCGATATGGACGCCGTAGGGATAGGTCATGCGGTCGCAGTAAAACCAGCCTTCCGCCGCCAGGCCCGGATTTGCGCCGTCAAGCATCGCCGATCCTGGCGCCAGGCTTTGGCGTATCCGCGCAAGATCGAGCGATCCGTCCTTGCCGTCGCGCCATATCCGGCCATCGACGATATCCAGCGTGTCCAGCGGCGCTTGCAGCAATTGGGCGGCTGCGGCCAGCGCCTTGCCGCGCAGCTTGATTGCAGCGATCCGCGTCGCTTCGCCGGTCATCACCGTGACCCGCGAGGCGTGCGCCCCGAAGCCGTATTCGATCCGGTCGGTCTGCCCGTGGGTAACCCGCACGGCGCGGTAATCGACGCCAAGCGCGTCGGCGCAAATCTGCGCTATCACCGTTTCCATGCCCTGACCGAGCGATGCTGCGCCGGTAATCCCCTCGATTCTGCCGGCAGCGTCGACGCGAATCTGTACGCCGTCGACCGGGCCGAGGCCGCTTTTTTCGACGAACATCGCCATGCCGGCCCCGACGGCTTCCCCGGCGGCGCGGCGGCGCGCGGCATCGGCTTTCAGTCGTGGCCAATCGGCGCGCGCCAGCGCCTTGTCCAGAAGCCTCGCATAATCGCCGGAATCGAGCGTCACCGGCACGTCGAGCGCCTCCAGCGGCCGGGCAAAAGGCATATCCGCCACGCCGATCAGATTGCGCCGGCGGACCTCGACCGGATCGAGGCCGAGTTTCGCCGCGATAGCGTCCATCAACCGTTCGCGCACGAAACTGGATTCAAACCGCCCCGGCGCCCGGTAGGTCGCGGCCGGCGTCTTGTTGGTCAGCCGGTAATGGCCCACGGCGCGGTAATTGGGCACATGATAGGGGCCCAATAACAGCCCCGCCGTCATATCGGCGACCCGCACGCCGTGGGTGCGCACATAGGCGCCTTGATCGTGGAAGAAAATATCGTCGATGGCCAGCAGACGCCCCGCCGCATCGACCCCGGCGCGGATCGTATGGCGCTGTTCGCGCGACTGGTTGGCGGCCATCAGATGTTCGCGGCGGTCCTCGATCCATTTGACCGGGCGCTTGAAGCGCAGCGCGGCGAGGCATACCAGCACGTCTTCGGGGTAAAGCTCGCCGCGAATGCCGAAGCCGCCGCCGACATGGCCTTCGAACAAATCGATGGTCGATGGCGCGCGCCCCAGCATTTGCGCCAACTGATCGCGGTTCCAATGCGGCCGTTTGGCCGCGCCGTATAGCGCCAGATGGTCCCGCGCCGCGTCGTAGCGCGCCACAGCACCGCGGGTTTCCAGCGGCACCCCGCTATGGCGTCCGATATCGAGGGTGAGTTCGATGCGCGCATGGGCCGTGGCCAGGGCCGCATCGACATCGCCATAGCCTTTGCAAATCACCGCCGGTTCGATGCACCGATCGTCGTCAAACGCGCAAAGCCGTGGCGGTAGCGCTTCGATATCGAGCTGGACCAGCTCGGCTGCGTCTTCGGCGATATAGGCGTCTTGGGCGAACACCACCGCCACCGGCTCGCCGACATAGCGCACGGTGTCGCTGGCCAGGACCGGCTGGCGATAGGCTTCAAGCCCGCGCACCTTGGTGGCGCGAAACGGGATCGGCGGCACATCGGCGATGTCGGCTGCGGTCCAGATCGCGGTGACGCCGGCCAGCGCCAGCGCCGCGTCGGTGTCGATCGCGGCGATCCGGCCATGGGCGTGGGCCGAGCGCACCACGCGCATATGGATCTGATGGGGAAAGTCGATATCGGCGACAAAACGGCCGCCGCCGGTGACCAAGGGATAATCCTCCAGCCGCGTGACCGATTGACCGACAAAGGTTGTTTTCACGGCGCGCCGCCGGCATGGGGCAGCAAGACGACCCGGCCATCGGCCTTGCGTGTGCGGACCAGTTGCAACGCCTCGGCGAAATCGGCCAACGCGAAGGTCGTGGCCGGCAGCGGGCGCAGCGCACCGGCGTCATAGAGCGCGAAGATATCGCCGATACATTCCGCCATCCGGTCCGGCATGCGCTTGCGGTAATCGCTGATCTGCAACCCGCTGACTTCGATATTCTTCAACAGCAGGTAATTGGCCTTGATTGTTGGAATCCGGCCGGCGGCGAAGCCGATCACGACCAGACGACCGCCCCACGACAGCGCGCGGATGGCGGCGTCGAAAATATCGCCGCCA
>PTKA01000244.1 GCA_002937525.1 Alphaproteobacteria bacterium MarineAlpha10_Bin3 | reverse complement strand
CGATGGTGGACTTGCCGCTGGCATTGGGGCCCACCAGGATCACCAACCCTGGCGCCGCCGGGAAACGGATCACTTGGTCCGGTAATCTTCCGGCAAGAACCACATCGAATCCTGCTCCTCGGCCACCGACATGTGGCATTCGTAACAGAAATTCATTGCCTTGGAGTTCTTTGCGTTGGTGACGCCCATGACCGCGCCGGTCGGCATGATCGTGGAATATTTCCAGTCGCCGGACGCCTTCTTGAACCCGGCCGGCATCTTTTCCATCAAGAACAGCGGGCCGATGCCGACCCTGCCTTTGGGCGTAACAATGAAGCTGTCCTTGGCCAGCACCGCGCCGGCCGGCATCACCCCGGCCTTCTCGAACGCGCCATAGGCCTGCGCTGTGGCGTTGGCGTAGTTCTGTACGAAGCGGTTGCCATGGGTACCGGAAACATAGGCAACCCGGCTGTAGCGCCGCCAACTGGTATAGGCCTTGGCTGTGCCATTGCCGGATTTGACGTAAGCCGCCTGCATTTCCTCGATCATGCAGTCATAGATTTTCGCCGATTCGGCATCGCTTAACTCGACTGCCTGGGCAGCGCCGCACGGGTTGCAGGGGTTCGCCGCACACGGGTTCTTCGCCGCGCAGGGACTGCAACCGCGTTTCGCGGCGCACGGGTTGCAGCCGCGCTTCGCCGCGCACGGATTACAGTTCTTGGCGGCGCACGGGTTGCAGCTCTTGGCGGCACACGGGTTGCTTGCGGCCAAGCGCACCAGCCGCGGCACGACGCATTGATTGCTCAAGGCTTGCGCGCCACCGGCACAGGGGTTGCATGGGTTCGCCGCGCACGGATTGCAGCCACCCTTGGCGGCGCAAGGGTTGCAGCCCTTCTTCGCCGCGCACGGATTGCAGCCGCGTTTTTCGGCGCAGGGGTTTCTGGCGGCGCACGGATTACAGCCTTTTTTCTGGGCCTGCGCTGGCCCAATCCAGACCTCGGGCATGACCGCAACGCTCGCCATGCCCAGCCCGACGAACAGGGCGATCGGTATCACGCTCGAAGACAGCATCTTCGCCTTGAATGGTTTCATTGTTAGCCTCCGTTGAATTTTTCCGTGTCACATTGAGTGCGGATTGAATAACCAATGCACAACACTGTAGTGCTTCTTTTGGCGCGCGAATCATCAAACCTGGTCACGCGGTTGTGAGGCGTCCGGCCAGGCCGCAAGCGGCGATGCCACTCTATGAAAACCCATACGGCGTGCTATCGTCGCGCCGGTTCGGACAGGAGGCCGATGTCATGGGAAAACTCAGCGGGAAAACCGCCATCGTCACCGGCGCCAGCCGTGGGATCGGCCAGGCCATCGCGGCGCTGTTCGCGGCACAGGGTGCCCAGGTCGTGTGCGCCGCCCGCACCTTGAGCGAAGGCGGCCATATGCTGGAAGGATCGCTGGAGCGAACCGTGGCGCAAATCGAAGACGCCGGCGGCGCGGCGGTGGCAATGGTCGCCGACATCTCCGACCCGGCGCAATGCCTGGCCCTGGTCGAACAGACGCGCGCCGCCTATGGCCCGGTCGATATTCTGGTCAACAACGCGGCGCTGAATTACTACGTTCCCACGGTCGATTATAAAATCAACCGCTGGGTAAAAGCGTTCGCCATCAATGTACATGCGCCGTTCATCCTGGCCCAGGCGGTCCTGGGCGACATGACCGGCGGGCGCGGCGGCGCCATCGTCAATATCGGCTCCGGCGCGGCCATTGGCCCGGGGCGCGGGCCGTATGAAGACCAGCAAGTGCGCGGCGGCGTCATGTATGGCGCGACCAAGGCGGCGGTCGAACGCTTCACCCAGGGCCTCGCGCAGGAAGTGTCCCAGCATGGCAATATCGCGATCAGTTGCGTATCGCCGTCGCGCGTCGTGCCAACGCCGGGAACCATTTATCACAAGCTGGTCACCGGCATGGACGATCCGCGCGGCGAAAAGCCCATCATGATGGCGCGCGCCGCCTTGCTGCTGGCCAGCGAACCGGCGCAATCGGTCAATGGCCGGGTCACCTATAGCCAGCAGATATTGAAGGAATATGGCTGGATCGAAGATGCCGTCGGGCGCGGCGTGGATACCGCCGGCACCGGCTATTCGCAGATCTAGGAACAGTCATGGCGCAATTTTACCGGCCCGACCTTGGCGCCAACCCCAACAATCCGTTTGCCCGCGACGCCGGCGGCAAGCTCATCCGGCGCGCATACTGGCTCGATATGTCGGACGCAACGGTCGTGATGGCCCTCACCCAGGGCATCGGCGCGGCGCTGACCAACAACCATAAACGCGCCCATCTCGACGATATCGGCCGGCCTTATCTGGCGCCATCGGCCTGTCCGGTCGATGTTCTGCCGCCGAAGCGCCAATAATGGCAACGCGCAAGACAATCACCATCCGGCGTCCCGACGACTGGCATCTGCATCTGCGCGACGGCGATATGCTGGCCGCGGTGGCGCCCTGTACGGCCGCCGATTTCGCACGCGCGATCGTCATGCCCAACCTTGTGCCGCCGGTGGTGCGGGGCGCGGACGCGGCGCGCTACCGTGAGCGTATTCTGGCCGCGCTGCCCCCGGACACCGCGTTCACGCCCTTGATGACGCTTTATCTGGCGCAAACGACGGATCCCGACGACGTTGCCGCCGCCGCCGCTTCGGGCCTGATCAGCGCGGTGAAACTCTACCCGGCGGGGGCGACGACCAACTCCGAATCCGGCGTGCGCGACATCGCCGACGTGACCGCGGTGCTGGAACGGATGGCGGATATCGGCCTGCCGCTGCTGGTGCATGGCGAGGTGACCGACCCGGATGTGGATATATTCGACCGCGAGGCGGTCTTTATCGACCGCGTGCTCGACCCGCTGCGCCAACGCCTGCCGGCCTTGCGCATCGTGCTGGAACATGTCACGACCCAGGACGCTGTCGATTTTGTGCGCAATAGCGATGCCGGGCTGGCCGCCACCATCACGCCGCATCATCTGATCATCAACCGCAACCATCTTTTCGCCGGCGGCATCCGGCCGCATTATTACTGCCTGCCGATCGCCAAACGCGAACGCCACCGCGTAGCGTTGCGCGACGCCGCCACATCGGGCGACCCGCGCTTCTTCCTCGGCACCGATTCCGCCCCCCATCTCGACGCGCTCAAGGAAACCGCCTGCGGCTGTGCCGGCGTGTTCAATGTCACCAACGCGCTGAGCTGCGTCGCCCAGGTCTTCGACGACGACGATGCGCTCGACCGGCTCGAAGCCTTTGTCTCGCTGAACGGCCCGGCTTTCTATGGCGTGCCGGTGAATGAAGCCAGCATCACCCTGGTCCGGCACGACACCCCGGTCGCGTTCGCGCCAAGCCTTGCGACCAACGACGGCCCGCTCACGGTTTTCGACCCTGGAATGGCATTGTTCTGGCATGCGGCCCCGCAAACCGCGCAACGGCCGGCATGACCGGAAAGGGGCCGATGGATTATCCGGTCTCATGGGAGGAGCTGCACCGCAATGCGCGGCTATTGGCCTGGCGGCTGCTGGAACTTGGCCCCTTCAAGGGGATCGTGGCGGTGACCCGCGGCGGCCTGGTTCCCGCCGCCATTGTCGCGCGTGAACTCGACATCCGGCTGATCGACACGGTTTGCGTATCATCCTACGATCAGAAGGACCGAGGGACGCCGGAGATTCTCAAGACTTTCGACGGCGACGGCGAAAACTGGCTCATCGTCGACGATCTGGTCGATACCGGGGCCACGGCCCGGATCGTCCGCGAAATGGCACCCCTGGCCCATTTCGCCACGATCTACGCCAAGCCGGCGGGAACGCCTTTCGTCGACAGCTTCGTGACCGAGGTCAGCCAGGATACCTGGATCCTGTTCCCCTGGGATATCGAACCGGCTTACGCCGAACCGATTTCAGGACGGCGCTAAGCAAATCCCGAGCGGCGCATTTGCGGAAATTTGACAAGCAAATCCC
>PTKA01000243.1 GCA_002937525.1 Alphaproteobacteria bacterium MarineAlpha10_Bin3 | reverse complement strand
CTTCGCCGCGCCCGACGATATAGGTGCCCGTGCCCATATAGGTGAACGGCCCCGGATTATGGGCGATGACGCGGCGTATCAACGGCGTCACCTGCGTGACCTTGCCGTATTCGAATTCGATATCCTTGACGAAGGGGACGGGCATCGGCATGGGCGGCCTCGATTGGTGAATGGTTAGGGAAGATGTGTCGCGCCTCTTGCCGCGTCAACCCCGATTGGGCTTAAATTGGCGGCCTCATTGTAATGCGTTCAAGGAAATTGACCATGTTCACGACCCGCCCGGAAATTCTTGGCACCTTCGGTGTCGTCTCCTCGACCCATTGGGTCGCATCGGCGGCCGGCATGGCGATGTTGGAAGTGGGCGGCAACGCGTTCGACGCCGCGGTCGCGGCCGGCATGACCTTGCAAATCTGCGAACCGCATCTGAACGGGGCCGGCGGCGACATGCCGGTATTGATCCACCGCGCCGACCGCGACGAGAGCCTCGTCGTTTGCGGCCAGGGTGTCGCCCCGGCCAAGGCGACAATCGGCCATTACCGGGGGCTGGGCCTCGATATGGTGCCCGGCACCGGATTGCTGGCGACGGTCGTGCCCGGTGTCTTCGATGCCTGGATGCTGATCCTGCGCGACCACGGCACGATGACCCTGGAAGAGGTATTCGCCCCCGCCATCCATTACGCCACCAGTGGCGCGCCGATGGTGGCGCGGGTCGGCGAGACGATTGCCACGGTGCGCGAGATGTTCGAGACCGAATGGCCGACCTCGGCCGCGGTCTATCTGCCGAACGGCGAAATTCCAGCGCCCGGCAGCCTGCTCGGCAACGCGCAGCTGGCCAAAACCTGGCGACGGCTGATCGCCGAATCGAAAGCCGCCGGCGGCGACCGGATGGAACAGATCGAAGCCGCGCGCACCGCCTGGTCGCAGGGTTTCGTTGCCGAAGCGGTGGATCGGTTCTGCCGCCAGAACGAAGTCATGGATGTCAGTGGCGAGCGGCATTTCGGCGTGCTGAGCGGCGACGATATGGCCCGGTGGCGGGCCAGCTACGAGCCGCCGCTGGGCTATGAGTATGGCGATTTCAGCGTCCTGAAGACCGGCCCGTGGGGGCAGGGTCCGGTGCTGTTGCAAATGCTGGCACTGCTCGAAGGCTACGGAATTTCGGCGATGGACCCGGTCGGACCGGATTTCGTCCACCTCGTTATCGAAGCCGCCAAGCTTGCCTTTGCCGACCGCGAGGCGTTCTACGGCGACCCGAACTTCGTCGACGTGCCGATGAAAATGCTGCTGTCGAAGCCGTATAACGACGCGCGCCGTAAACTGATCGACATGCGCGCAGCATCGATGGATCTGCGCCCCGGCGCGATCGAAGGCCATGGCGGGCCGGTCGATTACGCGGCCCATATCGCCGCTGGGCTGGCCGGATTGGGTGGTGCCGGGGTCGGTGAGCCGACCGTCGGACCGCAAGGCCAGGTCGCGGGCGATACCTGCCATATCGACGTTATCGACAAGCACGGCAACATGATCGCCGCCATGCCGAGCGGCGGCTGGCTGCAAAGCAGCCCGGTGATCCCGGAGCTGGGTTTTTGTCTCAACAGCCGGGCGCAGATGTTCTGGCTCGAAGCAGGCCGCCCGGCGACTCTGGAGCCGGGCAAGCGCCCGCGCACCACGCTGTCGCCCTCGATGGCGCTGAAGGACGGCAAGCCCTATATGGTTTTCGGCACGCCGGGCGGTGATCAGCAGGACCAGTGGCAGACCAATTTCTTCCTGCGCCACGTCCATTTCGGCATGAATTTGCAGGAAGCCATCGACGCGCCAAGCTGGCATATCGACCACTTCCCCAGCTCTTTCTATCCGCGCGCGGCGACGCCGGGCCGGGCGGTGCTGGAAGGCCGCTTCGCGCCATCGACAATCGACGAGTTGCGCCGCCGCGGCCACAAGATCGCGGTCGGCGAGGACTGGTCCGAAGGCCGCCTGTGCGCCGCCGCCCAATCGGGCGGTATCCTCAAGGCCGCCGCCAACCCGCGCGGCATGCAGGGATATGCGGTGGGGCGCTAGGTACTGCCCCGGTTAGCGGTTCGGCCCGGCTTCGGTCCTTGGAATGGCGCCAATCGAACCGACCCAGGGCCGCTCCGAGCGGCACCAGATTTGCGCCTTGGGCGTCAGTTCGTTGCGTTGAAGGATGGTGCCGACCCGCAGGCTGTAACGCTGCGGCCCGTCGCCCGTGCCGGTTCCCCAAAGCTGCGTGCCGCATTCGGGGCAAAAGGCAAGCGCGCGCTCGACACCGCTTTCGGCGGTCTTCAGGTAGATTTTCGGCGCGCCGGAAAGCAGCTTGAAGCTGCCCGCAATCGACGGCACCACGGTGCGAAACGCGGTGCCCGACAGGGTCTGACAATCGGTGCAATGGCAGATCGCGACTAATTCCGGATCGATTTCCGCTTGATAGGTAACCAGGCCGCAATGGCATCGTCCGTCAATCTTCATCGCCCATTCTCTCTTTTGTCGCATTGTTTGGGTGCCACTCGATAGTATCGGCCAAGCCTCGGCGTGAATAGAAAAGGAAACGAAATCATTCTGGCAGGCACGCTTCTTGGGAACGCCGCGGCGGCGGTGCCGGGCCGTCTTGCGGTGATCGATCCGCAAAAATCGCTCGACTATGGCGCGCTGGACTGGTCCGCCGACGCGGTCGCGCGGGCGCTGGTCCGGCACGGCGTGGCCAAGGGCGACCGCATTGCCGTGCTGGCCCGCAACGGCGTCGATTTCGCCCGGCTGTTCTTCGGCGCGGCCCGCGCCGGGGCGGTGCTGGTCACGCTGTCGGCGCGCAACAGCGCCGCCGAAATCCACGAAATTGTGGAGCGAACCCGCGCGCGTCTGCTGTTCCACGACGATGCGCTCGATGACGGTCTCGACCTCGCCGTTCCAGCGGTCCGGTTCGGCGAAGATTTCGATCGCTTCGCACAAACCGGCGGACCGGAAGGCGCACCGCGCGCGGTCAGGCCCGACGATCCGTTGTGCATAACCTTTACCGGCGGGACAACGGGGGCGCCGCGCGGCGTGCTGGTCAGCCACCGTTCGCGCTGCGCCGTGGCGGCCGGCGTGGCGGCGGCATTCGGGTTCAGCGGGCGGGATATCGTCTGCGTCTCGACGCCGATGGCGCATGTCGCTGGATTGCTGGTCTGTTTTGTCCCGGCCATGGCGGTGAAAGCGAGTTGTGTTTTGCAGCCGCGCTGGTCAGCCGGTCTGTTTTTCGATCTGGTCGAACGGCACGCCGTCACGGCCAGCCTGATGGTGCCGACGCAGCTATACGATATTCTGGCGCATGAGGAATTCGCCGCCCGGCGGCTCGGCTCCTTACAACGCATCGTTTATGCCGGCGCGCCGATGCCGGCGGCATTGCTGGCCCGGCTGATGGACCAATTGCCCTGGATCGAGTTCATCGAGAATTACGGGCAATCCGAACTGGGCGCGGTCACGGTGCGGCGCGGCGCGGACCTGCCGGCCAAGGCCGGCAGTATCGGGCGCGCCATCGACGGCGTCGATATCGCCGTGCTGGGGGCCGATGGCAATACGGTGGCGGACGGGCAGCCGGGCGAGCTATGCTGCCGGGGCGTCAATCTGCTGCTCGGTTATGACCGGGACCCGGCGGCGACGGCGGCCTTGCGAAAATACGGGCCGGACTGGCTGGCCACCGGCGATGTGGCGGTCCGCGATAGGGATGGCTTCTATACGCTGATCGACCGGATCCGCGATATCGTCATCAGTGGCGGTGAAAATATCTACCCGTCGGAGGTCGAGTCGGTGCTGCGCGATCATCCGGCGGTGGCCGATTGCGCGGTGTTCGGCGTGCCCGACGCCCGGCTGGGCGAAGTGCCGGTCGCGCATGTGATCCTGGCCGAGGGCGGATCGGTGAGTGCGGCCGGCCTGATCGCGCATTGCGCCGCCGGATTGGCCCGGCACAAGACGCCAAGATCGATTCGGATC
>PTKA01000242.1 GCA_002937525.1 Alphaproteobacteria bacterium MarineAlpha10_Bin3 | reverse complement strand
CAAGAAGCACGAGGGGATCATGCTGCCCAAGGGGGCCTACTACTGGTTCGAGGCCAGGGGCGACAAGAACCTGGTGATCGGCCGCGCCACGCCGCCGCCTGGATATAACCTCGAATCATCGACCGCGCTGGCCCTGCAATTCGAACGTAAACTACTGCCCCACCTGGCCTCGCGGAGCGCCACCGAACCGGGTCCCGACGATCCGCCCACGGCGAATTATTTCACCTTCATCGCCCGGCGCGATCAGATCATCACGGTTTCGCGTGGGGCGCAGCCATCGCGCGCCAAGGAACTGGTCCCCCTGGTTCTGGACGCCACTCGCGGATATCCCGGCGTCAATGCGATCGCCTACCGGCCCTCCATCTTTCGCAATACCGGTGGATCGCGAACCATTGAATTGACCGTCAGCGGCATCGATTTCGACAGCATCTTTGCGGTGGTGCGCCGGGCCCAGTCGCTGGTGCGCACGGTTTTGCCGCGTCGCAACGGCACCCAGATGAGCACGGCGCCGCGATTGGAGTTCGGCGCACCGGAAATACGCATCAAGCCGGACGCCGTGCGCCTGGCCGACAATCGGATGAGCGCCCGCGACCTCGGCGTCTCGATCGACGCCTATAACGACGGCGTCCGCGTCGATGAAATTCTGGTCGATGGCCGCTTCATGGATCTTGTTCTCGTGGGAAAAACACCAGCCGCCACAAGGACCCAGGGCATCCAGAACCTGCCGATATTCACCGGATCGGGCAACATCCTGTCGGTTTCCTCGCTGGCCACGGTGTCGATGACGGCCGGTCCGACCCGGATCCGGCATGAAGATGGCGTCCGGGCGGTGGTGATCCGGATCCGTCCACCGCCGGACATGGTACTGGAGACCGCGCTCGATCTGGTGCGCGAAGGCGTGCTGGCCAAGCTGGAGGCGCAAGGATTCCCCGATGGCGTCGCACTTCGGATCGGCGGCGTAGCCGACGCGTTGTCGGCGGCGGCAGCGGAAATGGGCTTCGACCTGCTGCTCGCCTTCGCCATCGTTTTCCTGGTCATGGCGGTGCTGTTCGAGAGTTTCGTTTATCCGCTGATCATCGTCCTGTCGGTTCCGATTGCCGCCGCCGGCGGAATCGCGGGCCTGACGATCCTCAACGTCTCCGTCTTCCAGCCGCTCGATATGCTCACATTGTTAGGGTTCGTCATTCTGATCGGCATCGTCGTCAACAACGCCATCCTGCTGGTCCATCAAACCCTGCATCACATCCGCGTGGAGGGCATGGCGCATGCCGATGCGGTGGTCGAAGCGACACGCAACCGCATTCGGCCGATATTCATGTCGACATTGACCAGCGTCGGCGGGATGCTGCCATTGGTGCTGTATTCCGGCGCGGGTTCGGAACTCTATCGCGGGCTAGGGTCGGTCGTCGTCGGCGGATTGTCGTTGTCCGCGATACTTACCCTGGCGATCGTGCCATCGCTGCTGGCGCTGTTTGTCGGAACGCTGGAGCGCGGCAAGCCGGCATCGCGACATTCGTGACGCTTATCGGCGAATTGGTCCTATTGCACGCCGCTATAGGCCGGCGCGTCGAGGGCCTGTAACTTGGCCTCGGCGATGGCCAGCGACGCGGCAACTGCATCGCGGTCCGCGTCTTCGGCCAGTTGGGCGATGTCTTCGCGCAGGTCGCGGATTTCCTGCTCAACCGCCGCGCGGTCGATATCCGCAACACGCATTGCGCCTTCGGCCAGGATCGTGCAGCGTTCGGTGGTCACCTCGGCGAAACCGCCCGCAAGGAAGAACCGTTCGGCCGCGTTGCCGCCCTCGAAGACGACCAGCGCGCCGGGACGGATATTGGCGATCAGCGGCGCATGGCCCGGCAACACGCCGAAATCGCCCTCCGTACCGGGAACGACGACCATCTCCACCGGCTGCGACAGCAGCAGGCTTTCCGGTGAAACAAGTTCCAGTTCCAAACTATCGGCCATAATTTTGTCCTGCTAAAGAAAATCCCGAGCGAACCGATTCGCGAAGACGTATTTGCGTAAAATTTACGCCGCTTCGGCCGCCATCTTCTTGGCCTTCTCGACTGACTCTTCAATCGTTCCGCACATATAGAACGCAGCTTCCGGAAGGTCGTCATAATCGCCGGCAAGGATGCCCTTGAAGCCCTTGATGGTATCTTCCAGATCGACGAACTTGCCTGGCGTACCGGTGAAGATTTCGGCGACATGGAAAGGCTGGGAGAGGAAACGCTGTATCTTGCGCGCCCGGGTCACCGTCATCTTATCGTCTTCGGACAGCTCGTCCATGCCGAGAATGGCGATGATTTCCTGTAGCGACTTGTAGCTTTGCAGGACCCGCTGCACTTCGCGCGCGATATCGTAATGTTCCTGACCGACCGTGCGCGGCTCCATAATCCGGCTGGTCGAATCGAGCGGATCGACCGCGGGATAAATGCCAAGCTCGGCGATCTGACGCGACAGCACCGTCGTTGCGTCGAGATGGGCGAATGTCGTCGCCGGCGCCGGATCGGTCAGATCGTCGGCGGGGACATAAATCGCCTGCACGCTGGTGATCGAACCCTTCGTGGTCGAGGTGATCCGTTCCTGCAAATTGCCCATATCGGTGCCCAGCGTCGGCTGATAACCGACGGCGGACGGGATGCGGCCAAGCAAGGCCGAGACTTCGGAGCCCGCCTGGGTGAACCGGAAGATGTTATCGACGAAGAACAACACGTCCTGGCCTTCCTCGTCGCGGAAGTATTCGGCCAAAGTCAGGCCGGCCAGGCCGACCCTGGCGCGCGCACCCGGCGGCTCGTTCATCTGTCCATAAACCAGCGCCGCCTTGGACTCGCCGTCGGGTACGATGACGCCGGATTCGATCATCTCGTAATAGAGATCATTGCCTTCGCGGGTCCGCTCTCCGACGCCGGCGAAAACCGAATAGCCGCCATGCGCCTTGGCGATATTGTTGATCAGTTCCATGATGATGACGGTCTTGCCCACGCCGGCGCCGCCAAACAGGCCGATCTTGCCGCCCTTGGGATAGGGGGTCAGCAAATCCACCACCTTGATGCCGGTGACGAGCTGTTCGGTGTCGGTCGATTGTTCGGTGAATTCAGGGGCCGGGCGATGAATCGGCAGGCGCATCTTGGTTTCGATCGGCCCGCGTTCGTCGATCGGTTCGCCAATGACATTGAGAATGCGGCCCAGCGTCTCGGGACCGACCGGCATATCCATCGGCCCGCCGGTATCGGTGACCTCCTGGCCACGAACCATGCCCTCGGTGCTGTCCATGGCGATGCAGCGCACCGTGCTTTCGCCAAGATGCTGGGCGACTTCCAGCACCAAGGTGCCGCAGCCCTCCAGGGCGGTCGTCAGGGCGTTCAGAATCTTCGGCAATTCGCCGTCGAACCTAACATCGATGACGGCGCCAAGCACCTGAGTCACGCGGCCAATATTCTTTTCTGCCATGGGTATGCTCCCGATAAAGCCGGAAATGTGTCGTTACAGCGCCTCGGCGCCGGAAATGATTTCGATCAGTTCGCTGGTAATCGCCGCCTGGCGCGTCCGGTTGTACTTCAAAGTCAGGCTGTCGATCATGTCGCCGGCGTTGCGGGTTGCATTTTCCATCGCCGTCATCCGCGACGCCTGCTCGGACGCGAAGGATTCCAGCATCGCGCGAAACACCTGAACCGACAGGTTTCGCGGCAACAGGGCGGCCAGTATTTCTTCTTCGTCCGGCTCGAATTCATAGGACCCGCCGGGCCCGGCATCTTCGGCCGGCTCGGCGTTATTTTCCGTGGCGGCCTGGAAGGGGATCAGTTGCAGCGGCGTCACTTCCTGGGTCAATATGGAAACGTATTTGTTGTAGATGACCGTACAGACATCGAATTCGCCGGCTTCGAACATCGCCGTGATCCGCGTCGACACCCGGTCCGCCTGGCTGAAACCGGGCCTCGGCTTGGATAGGTCTTCATAGGTTTCGACCAGCCGGGCCAGCT
>PTKA01000241.1 GCA_002937525.1 Alphaproteobacteria bacterium MarineAlpha10_Bin3 | reverse complement strand
GCGGGCTGGCGCAACCAGTAGGCGCCGGCGGTGATCGCCGCTTCGCCGGCCGGACCGAGCGTGCGCGCCGGCTGGTCGATGGGCCGGGTCGAAAGCCGCAGATAGACCGCGCCGCCATCCGCCGCCTGCATATGGCGAAAGCCCCATTCCATGATAACGGTGAGTTCGTCGGCGAACGCCGGCTCGAAATAGGCCAGCCCCGGCATCGACATGCCGACCAGCGGCGTGTTGACCGATTGGTGCGCGCCGCCTTCCGGCGCCAGCGTGATTCCGGCCGGCGTGCCGACGACCATGAAGCGGGCATCCTGATAGCAGGCGTAATTGAGCGCATCCAGGCCACGGTTGATGAAGGGGTCGTAGAGCGTGCCGACCGGCAGCAGGCGGGCGCCGAACAGCGAATCCGAGAGGCCAAGTGCCGCCAGCATCAAGAACAGGTTGTTTTCCGCGATGCCGAGCTCGAAATGCTGGCCGTTTTGCGAGCGCACCCATTTCTGGATCGAGGCGACGTTTTCCTCGCGGAAGACATCGGGCCGTTCATGGCGGTTGAACAGGCCGCGCCGGTTGACCCAGCCGCCAAGATTGGTCGATACGGTCACGTCGGGCGAGGTCGTGACCAGCGCCGCCGCGAGCGCGCTATCGCCCCGGCCCAGATCGTTCAGAACTTGTCCGAACGCCTGCTGGGTCGAAGTCTGGTCCTGGCGGGCCACGCACAGCGCCGGCACCGGCACCGGGGCGGCGGCGTGCCGGCGCGACCCGGATTGGGCGAATTTCACGCCATCGAGAAAGTCCTGCAACGCGCCGGCGTCGATATCGAGGCCGGCGGCGCGGTCCCATTCAGCGCCTTGCGGCACGCCCATCAGCGCCTGAAAGCGGGCCATCTGGTCCGGGTTCATCAAACCGGCGTGATTGTCTTTGTGACCGGCCAGCGGCGTGCCGTGGCCTTTGATGGTATAGGCGACGAAACAGCACGGCGTATCGCCGCGCACGCCGTGAAACGCCTCAAGGATCGATGCCATGTCGTGGCCGGCTAGATTGGTCATCAGCGTGTGCAGCGAAGAATCGTCGTGAGCATCGAGCAGGGTGGCGAGGCCGGCGGTGCCGGCCAGGTCGCCCTCGAGGCGGGTTCGCCACGACCCGGCCCCCGATTCCGCGCCCTTGAACGTCAGGGCGGAATAAAGGTCGTTCGGGCAATCGTCGAGCCATTGCCACAGGGCTTCGCCGGCCGGGCCGCCGCGCGCCGCTTCCAGCTTCTTGCCGTATTTGAGCGTCACCACGTTCCAGTCGACGGTGCCAAAGAACGACTGGATCTTCTGGAACAGCATGTGGTTGATGATGCCGTCCAGGCTCTGGCGGTTGTAGTCGATGATCCACCACAGATTGCCGACATCGTATTTCCAGCCTTCGAGAAGTGCTTCGAAGACATTGCCTTCATCCAGTTCGGCGTCGCCCATCAACCCGACCATGCGGCCCGGTTTGACCCGGTCGCCCATGACGCCATGCAGCCGCGTATAATCCTGCACCAGGGCGGCGAACAGGGTTTGGGCGATGCCGAGGCCGACCGAGCCGGTGGAAAAATCGACATCGTCGCCATCCTTGGTCCGCGAGGGATAGGATTGCGCGCCGCCGATGGCGCGGAAATTTTCCAGCATGGCGCGGTCCTGCCGGCCCAGCAGATACTGGATCGCGTGATAGACCGGGCTGGCATGCGGCTTCACCGCGATCCGGTCTTCGGGGCGCAGCACATCCATATAAAGCGCGGTCAACAGCGTCGCCGACGATGCGCAGGACGCTTGATGACCGCCAACCTTCAGCCCGTCCCGGCTCGGCCGGAGGTGATTGGCGTTGTGGATCATCCACGACGACAGCCACAGGATCTTGCGCTCCAGCGCCCGTAGCATGGTCAGGCGCTCCGCCGAAACGACGGTCGGCTGTCCGGTCTCGACAATGTGCAGCGACGGCATCGCGGAATCCTAAAATGATGAATTTGAGCCCCCGTGATAATACACCTGACCGGCGCCGATGATCCTTTCGAATCATGCGGAAATCCGCTATAAATAAGCAATAATTCATCTGAATTTCGCAATTTAGGGAAGAATATGCCGAAAAATGCCCTGGATGAGATTGACCGGCGCATACTCGGCGTGCTGCAGAACAATGCGCGCATCGCGAATGTCGATCTTGCCGGCAAGGTTGGCGTTTCCGCCTCGCCGTGCTGGCGGCGGGTGCGCGAGATGGAGGCGCGCGGGGTCATCGCGCGCTATGTGACCCTGGTGGAACCGGCGGCGCTTGGCCTTCAGGTCAGCGTTTTCGTGCAGGTGACGCTGGAAAAACAGATCGAAGGTGCGCTGGAAATCTTCGAAGAAGCAGTGCGGATACGGCCCGAAGTGATGGAATGCTATCTGATGACGGGCGATGCGGATTATCATTTGCGGGTCGTGGTCGCCGACCTTCCCGCCTATGAGCGGTTCTTGATGGATCATCTGACGCGGGTGCCGGGAATCGCCAATATCCGGTCCAGCTTCGCGTTGAAACAGGTGAAATACACCACGGCCTTGCCCCTTAATACCGGAATTTAGTTGTTTTTTTGCGCTAACTGACCCATTTTCCGGTTTAGTCTCTAAATCAACAGAAAAGGAATCTCCGTGGCTAAAGAGGAATTGATGGAATTTGACGGCACCGTGACAGAGGTGCTGCCCAACGCGATGTTTCGCGTGAAGCTGGAAAACGATCACGAACTGCTTGCCCATACGGCGGGGAAAATGCGCCGTTTCCGCATCCGGGTGCTCGCCGGCGACAAGGTTACCGTTGAAATGACGCCCTATGATTTGAGCAAGGGCCGGATTACCTACCGCTACAAATAAACCCCGCCGCCTGTATGGCGCGGCGGAATTGCGGCTTCCGCCGCCACCAGGGTCAGGGCCGATTCAATCACCTTCGCGCCCGCATTGGTGCTGCGGGCGTTCTCGCTCAGATGCCGCCGCCACCTCTTGGCCCCGCGCTGGCCGTTGAACAGACCCAGAATATGACGGGTCATGGCGTGCAAAGGCACCCCTTCTTCGCATTGCCGGGCGACATAGGGCAGATAGCCCAGGACCGCTTCGCGCCGGCTGGCCAAGGGATCGGATGCGCCAAAAAAGCGGCTATCCACCACGGCCAGCATCCAGGGGTCGCGATAGGCGGCGCGCCCGATCATCACGCCATCGACATGGATAGCCTGCGCCGCGGCCGCGTCCAGCGATGTCACGCCGCCATTGAGGATCACTTCAAGGTCCGGAAAATCGCGCTTGATGCGGTGGACGAATTCATAGCGCAGCGGCGGCACTTCGCGATTCTGCTTCGGGCTCAACCCGCGAAGGATCGCCTTGCGGGCATGAATGATGAAGGTCTGGCAGCCGTCGCAGATCTTCCGGCTGGAAGGTGACCAGGAGGCTCCCTCGAAAGGTCACAGCCACACGCTCGGTGAGGTTATGTCCGCGTGGACCCCGTATGTCCTCCTGGTGGCTTTCGTGCTGGTCTGGCGCTATCGGCCCATTCAAGACGCCCTGAACACCGTCAGCCTGCCCATCCAGGTCCCGCTCCTCCACGAGCTGATCATGCGGGTGCCGCCCATGGTCCAGTGGGCCATGGACCTGACGTTGGTCATGCCCAGCGAGTTCATGATGTCCGTGTCGTCGGAGCTGTCCAGCGATAGCTTTACCAGCCCGTCCACGTCCGCCGGCGTCAGACCGCGAGCGGCCAACGCCTCCTCAAGCATGACGCGGCGTCCGACGTGCGCCGTGTCGACCAAGATCCGCGTCCCGTCCGATTCGACCAGGGCGACCGTGCAAAAGGCCGGCGTCCCCACCGTCGTGCCCCACGCCATTCCGGGCAGCAAGATATCGATCGTGGCCATGTCGTCCTCCTGGCGGGGAAGATACAGCGTCGCGGTGTGAACACTCGGGCGCGCTCGCGGGGGGGACTACTCAAGCGTGGTCAAGTGCTCCCGCTTGGCCAAG
>PTKA01000240.1 GCA_002937525.1 Alphaproteobacteria bacterium MarineAlpha10_Bin3 | reverse complement strand
GGGCCAGGGCGGCGGCAAGGCCGTTCGCGTCGATATGCTGGACCGTGAATTCGCCGGTCGACATGTCGAGCCAGGCGAAGCCGAGCCGGCCGCCGGCATCGGCCAGGGCCGCCAGATGGTTATGGGCGCGGGCGTCGAGCAGCCCGTCCTCGGTCAGGGTGCCCTGGGTTACCAGACGGACGATTTCGCGTTTTACGACCGATTTCGGGCCGCGCTTTTTCGCTTCGGCCGGATCCTCCACCTGTTCGCAGACGGCGACCTTGAAGCCTTCGCGGATCAGGCGCAAAAGATAGCTGTCGGCGGCATGGACCGGCACGCCGCACATCGGAATATCGGCGCCGTCATGCGAGCCGCGCTTGGTCAGGGCAATGTCCAGCGCCGCCGCCGCATTCACCGCATCATCGAAAAACATCTCGTAGAAATCGCCCATCCGATAGAACAGCAGGCAGTCGGGCTGTTGGCGTTTGATCGCGTGATATTGCGCCATCATCGGCGTGGCGGTGGGTTTGCGGGCGGGCCGGCTCATGGCACCAATTCATAGCACGCCGCCACGGCGAACCCCAATATCATCGGCCCGCGCTATAAGTGCTTGCCTTGAAAGCCGATTTGGAGTCTAGCTTCGCCAAATGGCGTCACTTCGACCCCGCGAACGAGATGAGGAAAAGGGAGACCAGTCTCCCGTGTCACGATCATGGTCGATACCAAGATAACCGAGGAAGAAGCGCTTGAATTCCACGCCAGGGGGAAACCCGGAAAGCTCGCCGTCACCGCGACCAAGCCGCTGGTAACGCAACGCGACCTGTCGCTCGCCTATTCGCCGGGCGTGGCATTTCCTTGCCTGCGCATCGAAGAGACGCCGGACAAGGCGTATGACTACACCAATCGCGGCAATGTCGTGGCGATCATCACCAATGGCACGGCGGTGCTTGGCCTTGGCAATATCGGCGCCCTGGCCGCCAAGCCGGTGATGGAAGGCAAGGCGGTGCTGTTCAAGCGGTTCGCGGATATCGACGGCATGGACCTCGAAGTGGATACCGAGGACGTCGACGAATTCGTCAACTGCGTGCGGTTTCTCGGCAAGTCCTATGGCGGCATCAACCTTGAGGATATCAAGGCGCCCGAATGCTTCATTATCGAGCAGCGCCTGCGCGAGGCGATGGAAATTCCGGTCTTCCATGACGACCAGCACGGCACCGCCATCATCACCGCCGCCGGACTGATCAACGGACTGCACTTGACCGGCCGCGATATCGCCACCACCAAGGTGGTCATGAATGGCGCCGGCGCGGCGTCGATTGCGTGCGCCGAGTTGATCAAATCCATGGGCGTACCGCATGACAATGTCATCCTTTGCGACAGCCGCGGCGTGATCTATCAAGGCCGCGAGGATGGCATGAACCAGTGGAAATCGGCGCATGCGGCGGCTACCGATGCGCGCAGCCTGGCCGATGCGCTGAAGGGCGCCGATGTGTTCATTGGCCTGTCGGTCAAGGGTGCGGTGACCAAAAAGATGGTTCAATCGATGGCGGCCAAGCCGTTAATTTTCGCCATGGCCAATCCCGATCCCGAGATTACGCCCGAAGACGTGGCCGAGGCGCGCGACGACGCCATCGTCGCCACCGGCCGGTCCGATTACCCCAACCAGATCAATAATGTTCTCGGCTTTCCCTATATCTTTCGCGGTGCGCTGGACGTGCGCGCCTCGCAGATCAACGACGCGATGAAAATCGCCGCGGCGCAAGCCCTGGCCGCACTCGCGCGCGAGGACGTTCCCGACGAAGTCGATGCCGCCTATGGCGGGCGGCGGATGCGCTATGGTTCCAACTATCTGATCCCGGTGCCGTTCGACCCCCGTCTGATCACGACGGTGCCGCTGGCGGTGGCCCAGGCGGCGATGGACAGCGGCGTCGCCCGGTGCCCGATCGCCGACATGGATGCCTATCGCCGCGAATTGTCGGCCCGGCTCGACCGGCGCGCGCCGACGCTGCATTCGATCTATGAACGCCTGCGCGCCAATCCGCGCCGCACCGTCTTTGCCGAAGGCGAAGAAGACCGCACGATCCGCGCGGCGCAGGCCTATCGCGACGCCGGTTACGGCACGCCGGTGCTGATCGGCCGCGACAAAGAGGTCGATGAGCGGATCGCGGCGCTGGGCATCGACAATGCCGGCGGTCTGGAAATCCACAACGCCAGACTGTCTTCCAACAACAAAAAATACACCGATTTTCTGTATGGCCGGCTGCGGCGGCGGGGTTTCTTGTACCGGGATTGTCAGCGGATGGTGAATCTGGACCGCAATGTCTTTGCCGCCTGCATGGTTGCGTGTGGCGACGCCGATGCGATGGTCACCGGCGCGACGCGCAGTTTTGCCGTCGCCTTCGAGGAAGTCTGCCGGGCGATCGATCCGAAACCGGGCGAGCGGGTGATCGGAATGCAGATCATCATCACCGACGAGCGCACGATTTTCATCTCCGACATGCGGGTGCATGAACGGCCCAGCGCCGAGGAACTGGCCGATATCGCGGTGGAAAGTGCTGCCTATGCGCGGCGTCTCGGCCATGAACCGCGCGTGGCTCTGCTCTCCTATTCCAATTTCGGGCAACCCTCGTCGGTGACCACCGAGCGGGTCGGCGACGCCGTCGCGATTCTGGACCGGCGCGGCGTCGATTTCGAGTATGACGGGGAAATGGCGGCGGATACCGCGCTGAACCCGGAACTGATGGCCCGGCTTTACCCGTTCTGCCGGCTTTCCGGCCCGGCCAATGTTCTGGTGATGCCGGCCTTGCACAGCGCCAGTATCGCCGCCAAGCTGATGCAGGAAATCGGCGGCGGCACGGTTGTCGGGCCGATTTTGCTGGGCCTGGAAAAGCCGGTGCAGATCGTGCAGTTGGGCGCCACGGCGGACGATCTGGTGACGGCGGCGGCGCTGGCCGCGCATGACGCGATAGAGTAGCTAGAATTTCGCATTGCGCCGCCCGCGCATCGCCCTTTGGAGCTATTGCCGCTCCGGTTCGCGATATCGGCGCATCATCCACCACAGCAGGATCAGCCCCGGCAGGGCCGCGAGCGTGGTGAGCAGAAAATATTCGATCCAGCCGGTTTGTTCGGCGACAAAGCCGCTGCCCGACGCCATAAATGTCCGGGTCGCCGCCATCATCGAGGACAGCAGGGCGTATTGCGTCGCCGTGTAGGCGCGGTTGCAAAGGCTCGACAGATAGGCGACGAAGGCGGTGGTGCCCATGCCGCCGGACAGGTTCTCGACGCCGATGGTCAGGGTCAGGAACGGCAGCGAATAGCCGATCCACGCCTGCGCCGCGAAGACCAGATTGGACGCCGCCTGAAGCAGCCCGGCCAGCAGCAAGGCGCGGGCGATGCCCAGCCGCGCCACCAGGATTCCGCCGACGGCGGCGCCGGCCAGAGTCATGGCCAGACCGAAACCCTTGGTGACGACGCCAATCTCGGTCAGCGAGAACCCGGTCTGAATATAGAACGGCATCGCCATGACGCCGACCAGCGCGTCGCCGAATTTATACAGCACCACGAAGCACAGCACTGCCAGCCAACCCGGCCGGCTGAAGAATTCCGCGAACGGGCCGATCAAGGCGCGCTTGAGCCAGGCGCTAGCACTTCGTTCCGGCAGCGTATCGCGATCTTCGGCCGCCGGCTCCGGGTTGAGCAGGGTTGCCGCGATTCCGGTCAGCATCAGCACCGCCATCGCGCCGTAGGCGACACTCCACCCCGCCTGACCGGCGATGATGAGCGCCCCGCCGCCCGAGGTCAGCATCGCGACCCGGTAGCCATAGACCAGGGCCGCCGCTCCGGCGCCGAGTTTGGCCGGTTCGAGAATCTCGGTGCGGTAGGCGTCGAGCGCGATATCCTGGGTCGCCGAGGCGAAGGCGATGACCACCGCCCACGCCACCGGCCACCCGCCCAGACCGGCCGGGACGGTCAGCGCGATGGCGCCGATGGCGCCGATCAGGAATAGCTGCGCCGCCAGCATCCAGGCGCGCCGCCGGCC
>PTKA01000024.1 GCA_002937525.1 Alphaproteobacteria bacterium MarineAlpha10_Bin3 | reverse complement strand
CCCCCGCTGCCGGCCCGGATTCGAGCATCTGCACCGGCACCCGCTTGGCTTCCGCAACATGGGTCAAGCCGCCCGACGAGATCATCAGCAGCAAAGTCGCATCGATGCCCTGTTCACCGATCTTGCGGGCCAAGGCATCGAGATAGCGTTCCGCCAGGGGTTTCACATAGGCGTTGGCGACGGTCGTCGATGCGCGCTCGTATTCGCGGATTTCCGGCGCCACGTCGCAGGACACACAAAAGCTGATCTCAGGATACAGCGGCTCCAGCACCGCCAGGGCCGCGCGTTCGTGATCGGGATTGGCGTAGGAATGCAAAAAAACGATGGCGATCGATTCGACGCCGCTATCGCAAAGAATTTTAGCAGCGGCGATCAGGCCGGCTTCATCCAGCGGCGTGTGAACGCTTCCGTCGGCCTTGATCCGCTCGCGCACTTCAAGGCGCATGTCGCGCGCCACCAGCGGTTCGGGTTTTTCGATCTGGATATCGTAGAGTTCGTATTTACGTTCGCGGCCGATTTCCAGCGTGTCGCGGAACCCGTGGGTGGTCAGCAGGCCGGTCCGGGCGCCGCGCCGTTCGACCAGCGCATTGGTGAACAGGGTCGTGGCATGCACGAAGCGCGAGAAATCGGCGGGATCCAGCGCGAATGCGTCCAGCAGATGCGCCACACCTTCGATCACGGCGCGCGACGGGTCATCATGGGTGGTGAGAACCTTGCGGTTCAACTGGCTGTTATTGGCATGATCGTAGACGACAATATCGGTAAAGGTTCCCCCGATATCGACGCCAAGCGAGTAGTCCGGCATGAACGCTTCCCCATAATTGAATATATCGGCGTTTCGCGTTAGCCAAAGCGTGGCGCGACCTTGTCCATGAACAGGCGCAAGCTGTTTTCCGCCACCTCGATCGGCATCGGCCCCATGCGGAACGACATGATCAGGCCGCCGACGCCGATATCGTCAATCGCGGCGATGGCGTCGCTGACGGTATCGGGCGAGCCGTAAATCAGGCTGTGTTGGGGCTGTTCGCGCGCCGCAATCTTCGGCGAATTCATATCGACCATGGACACGCCCTGTTCGGCATAGATGCGCCGGCGCATCGCGCCCCGCATCTCGACCTGCGCCGCCAGCGCCGGAAGGCCGATCCGTTCCGCCTCGGCATCGCTATCGGCGACGAATATATTGCGCCACACCCAGCTTTCATCGACATTGCGGGCAATCGCCGCCTCGTCAAAGCCATGGTCGCGTTGGGTTTGGCGGTATAGATCCATGCGCTGGCGGGTGACCTCGTTGGTCTGCACATTCATCATGAAAGGCCGGCCTTCGCGCGCCATCTGAACCATCGACGCTTCGCCCGAACAGGCCCGGATCAAGGGCGGATGCGGTTTGGTATAGGGGCGCGGGCGCAGCAGCGGTAGCTTGATTTTCCAGAACTTGCCGTCATGGACAAAGTTTTCGCCGTTCCAGGCGCCGATCATGATTTCTTCCGATTCCAGCAGGCGTTCCTGCGCCTCGTCCGGGTCGATGCCATAGCCCTGGTAATCGTATATATTGTAGGCGGTGCCGCGGCCCAGCCCGACGATCAGGCGGCCATGGCTGATATTGTCGATCAGGGCCATCTGCTCGGCCATGCGGATGGGATGATGCAGCGACATCTGGGCGACGGCGAAGCCGATCTTGATGCGCTTGGTGGAGGCGGCGATGGCGGCGGCGAAACTAACCGGATCGACATAGGCGCAGATGCCGTCGAAATGATGCTCCGCCAGCCATAGCACCTCGACGCCCAATTCATCGCTCAACCGCGCTTCGTGCAGCGTCTCGTCGATGATGCGGCTGTCGTCTTGCGGGTCGCTGGATTGCGGGAACAGAAAATTACTGAACTTCATCGACTCGCTCCATCATGGCCGGGCGCCCCGATATAGAAGCGGTCGTCGGTGGCTTCGACCGCAATGCGCACAGGGCCGCCCCGGCGCACCGGCAGCGCGCGGCCCAGCCGGTAGGCCATCGAATGCCAGCGGCTGAAATCCAGCTCCGCGCGGGTGGAGATTTTTACCTGATTGTCGAAATGCAAATCGAACCAGATCACGACCGCATGGGCGCTACCGGAATGGAGACCCTCGACATCATGGTGGCGCAGCGGCGGCGGCGGCGCCAGGGCCAGGAAATCGTAATCGGCGATGGCGAAGGGTTGGCTCATAAGGCGATGGGTCTCGCGCTCCCAATCGAAGGATACCGGCGCCAGCGGGTTGCGGAACAATTCGATATCGCGGCAGTCGAACCCCTGCAAATCGCCGCTGGGAATATCGACGCGCGATTCCGGCCATTCGACGAGCATGCCCCAAACCGTCGCCCGGGCCGGAATCACCCGCGCGCCAGGCCGCGCCAGGCACCGCGTCGCATAGCGCAATGCCGGCAGCAAATTGTCGCCGATCAGCACTTCGTCGATATTTTCCGCAACAATCATATCGACGGGGCCGGGCAGGTCTTCGCCGACGCGCATCAGCGTGGCCGGTTTGGCGATGACCGTGATGCGGTCTTCATACCCGTTGCGGGCGATAATGCGGCGCGCCAACCCGGCCAGCGGCGCCAGGGGTTCGCAGGCAATCACCTTGCCGGCCCCGGCGCGGGCCGCCATCATGGCGGTCAGACCCGGCCCGGCGCCAATGACCAGCACCGTATCGCCAGGGGTGACCGCGCGTTCGATGGCTTTTCGGTAGGCGTTGTTGCGGGTCCGGTTGTCCAGCAATAGAAATGGCCCGGTCGGAATCGCTCTGGCGTGGGATTCATGCAGGTTATAGTTCAGCTCGAAATCGTCCGGTGCCTGTTCCAGTCCGCGCCGAAAAGCGCGGCTGGCGGCGTCCAACTGCCCGGCGGCGACAAGCGCCCGGCCAAGGTAGTTTTGAACTTCCGGCGCATCGTATCCAGCGGCAATGGCGCGGTGAAATTGCACCACCGCTTCCTGCCCCTTGCCATGGGCATACAAAACGGCGCCATGGTTGAAGGCGGCCGGTCCATCGTCGCGGTTTTGCGCCAACGCCGCCGTCGATGCGCGCAAGGCTTCGTTCAACCGGCCTTGTTCGCGCAACAGAATGGCGTAGTCCAGCAAGGCGCCGGCGTGTTTGGAATTGCGGGCGATCGCCGATTCTTGCGCCGCCAGGGCCGCTTGCGCATCGCCATGAGATGCGAGCCCGAGATTGTAATAGGCGTCCGCATCGTCGGGCAAAAGACGGACCGCTTCCACAAAACAAAGCCGCGCCGCTGCGCGGTTGCCGCGCTCCAGCAAAATCAGGCCCAGATTGAAATTAATATCGCCGTCGTCGGGGGTCAATTCGAGAGCGCGCCGGAAATGGACCTCCGCTTCGGCGCTTTCGCCGCGCGATTGCAGGATCGCCGCCAGATTGTTGTGGGCATCGGCGTTATCGGGCGCCAGACCGATCGACAACTCCAGCAAGCCGAATGCGTCGTCATGGCGGCCCCCCATGAACGCAATAGCGCCAAGGCGGCGCAGCGCATCGGCATTGTCCGGCTCGCGCGCGATCACGCCGCGAAATGCCGTCTGCGCGTCGTCATAACGGCCGTCCTCCAGCGCGCGAGCCCCTTGCGCCAGCAATGCGGCAATATCCACATCGGCCTTCGACAAATCAATTTCCCGCGCCATGCGCTACTCCGTTGTTGAAAAACGTAAATTATAGATTACCGGGTCCGCGACAGAATATAGGCTGGAACCAGCGCCACAATGAATACGATGGCGATCAGCATGAAACCGTCCTGAAATCCCATCGTATCGGCTTGCGACTGCAACATTCTTCCCAGAAGATCGAGCGACAAGGAAGGCTGTATCGAAGGCGGCACGCCGGCTTCGCCCAGCAGGCTCTCGATTCCACTCAAGAACTCCCGCGTCGCATTATTGCCGGCGGTCTGGGTCTGGGTCAGCGAATCGCTGTGAAACTGGGTTCGCCATTCGAGTGCGACGACCAGGGTGTTGATGCCGGTGGCGCCGCCAAGCTGACGAAAAAAATTGATTGTCCCGGACCCCTGGTTGAGTTTTTCGGCCGGCACCGAGCGCAGCGCCGTCGCCAACAGCGCGGGAGAGATAAACGCCATCCCGAACCGGCCAACGATGCAAAAAACCGCGATCGTCCAGAACGACGTATTCACATCGACATCGGCCAGAAAAATCGCCGCGACCGCAAACAACGCCAATCCGCCCATGATCGGATAGCCGGCCGCGACCTGATCCGAGAGGCGCCCGGTAAATGGCAGCATGGCGACGACAAACAGGCTCGCCGGCAACAGCAACAGTCCGGCAACGGTCGGGGTATAGCCCTGAACCAACTGGCCGAAAACCGGAATGGCATAGGTGATGGCGAAGTTTCCCGCACCAAAGACAAAAGCGACTAAGATCGCGGAGGAAAATTGCGGGTTGCCCAACAGGCTCATATCGAGCAGGGACGATTCGGCGCGAAACTGCGAGACCACGAAGCCGGAACCGGTGCCAACCCCAATCAGCGTCAGAGCGAGGATATTGTCCGAGCCCCAGCCTTCGCGTTGACCGGTCCCGATCACCGTCATCATGCAATAGAGTGCGGTGCATAGCAGGATATAACCGATCCAGTCGAAGGACTTGACGGGCCCCGGCGGCCGCCGCGACGGCATGAAAACCGATCCCCCCGCCAGGGCGATGAGGACCAGCGGCAGCGGCACATAAAAAATGATGCGCCAGTTAAAGGCGTCCGCCGTAATGCCGCCGATAACCGGGCCGAATCCCAGGGCCAGCATCAGACCAACGCCATAGATCCCCATGGCGAAGCCGCGCCGCTCGGGGGGAAACACCTGGAACAGCGTGACCATGACCAGCGGCTGGACGATGCCGGCGGCGAAACCTTGCAGGACGCGGCCAAATATGATGCCGTCGAGGGACGGGCTGATGCCGCAGATCACGCCGCCGACGAGAAACAGGACCAGGACCGACGTGAAAGCAAGCCGCTGCCCGAGCCTGGCGATCACCCAGGCGTTCAGCAACTGGCTCGCCGTCATCGTCGTGATGAAGGCGGTCTGGAGAAATTGCGCCTTGTCCTGACCGACGCCGTAGGCGCCCATGACATCGGGAACCGCGACATTGACGATGGTGCCGGTCAGAACCATCGTAAAGGATGTCGTCATCCCGGTGATCGTCACCAGCCACCGGTATTTCGGCCCGAACCGGGCAAACAGATCGTCGATACTTTCGGATTTCACGGGCTAACCGGCAAAAATTGTTCCGCCCTATTTTTCGGCGCCATCGGATATGTCGGCGAATTTCACCCCGGACGGCGCGGCCGCCTTGATCGCCAGCAATTCTTCCATGCCGTGGCGCATTTCGGACATGATGAATTCGGACTGGCGAAGGACGCCATGTTCGCCTTTACCGAACCGTTCCGACCATCCTCCAAGTTTGACCGACAATCCGCAAAGCATGCCGCCGATGGTCGTATGATTGTACTCGATGAGCATTTTAACCCGGTGGAAGGTATCGGCATTGATATCCTCCCACATGGACTGGGATTCCCGCTCGAAACTCTCAAGCAGCCCCTCCACGGTCCCCTTTACCTCGGCCAGATTTTCCGTGATTTTGTTCATGGCGTACATCAAGGAAGCATTTTGCTTGAGTTGATGGTGTTCCCTGATCGCCTTGAGCGCATTGGCAAAGGACAGAAATTGCGGCGCCAGTGAATCGAGACAGTTCTGGAAATAGGCCAGGGACAGGAACGTGTCGCCGTAATCCTCGAGAAATCGCGGCAATTCGGCGATGGTTATGTGCAAATTTTCGGTAATAACCTGGAGATTATTCATCGCTTCTTCGCGATCCGGGTTATCGAATAATTGAATTAATTCAGATAGATCGGAAATATCGGTTTCGTCGTTGCCGTAGATCTGCCGGATTAACGGGCGGGTGAAACTGAGCATATATTTTATCAATTCCGCACGCTTGCCTCTGGACAGGCGAAGATGTTCGCTATCTTCCACGTCGATACCCAATCCACGCAGTTGTATGCGCAGGCTGTAGACGTCGAAACTGCCCAATTTCGCCAATGCAAGGATCGTATCGGCATCGTTGACGGGGCTACTATGGTCAATTTCGAAAATCTGCTCGATCATGCCAGGTTCGATTTGACCGCTGCCCGTCCCCGCGCCCTCGAATAGCTCCACCATGCTCTGCATGCGGACATTCTTGACCAGCCGGGCCCTCGACAGCGACAGCGACTTCAAGGGAATCATCGCCAGCGGCAGCAAATGCAGCGAATCTTTTTCGTAGTCAAAACGCTGCTTGGCATCCATTGGCTATGTTCCATTCACTCGCGCTTGCGACGCGCCAAAAGATACCACACGAATGATCAGGATCACGCTTCAAGTTCACAACGGCGTGATGCCGAAAAGCCCGGTGCCGCCTTGCACCGGCGCGGTGGCCTTCGACGGAAGCCGGTCCCGGTCACGGCGCAATGACCAATAGTTGCGCCGCCTTGAACAGACCGTGATCGCCTACAGGCCTACATATGATAGCGAAACCCCACCATGATCGAGTGCCATGCCAGTATTATTTCGCTTTTTCATGCCAACTGCAACCGCACTGGCGCTAATCGCATCGATTTCAATATTGTATGGCGGCAGCGCGAACGCGGCGACCGACAAGCCTGCGCCTTCGTTCGGATTTAGCGGCGATCCGAACCGGCCCCGGCGGCATTTCCGGGTTCGCGACGCCGCTGAACTCGACTCAAAAACCGCGCAACGCAACTATGCGCGCATGGTGGATGATATGGCCAGAGGGTATGCGGTATCGAACCTGAGCGTCGCCAAATCCTACCGGCGCTGGAAGAAATACAACATTGCACCCTATTTGTCGGCGACGCATGGCCGGCGTTTCGTCAATAATTACGCCAATGCCGCCGCCAGCGCCTATGGTATGCACGAAAAAGCCGGCCCCTTGCCCGAGGGCGCGGTCCTCGCCAAGGACAGCTTCATGGTGGCCGACGATGGTTCGATGGCGGCCGGCCCGTTGTTCATCATGGAGAAGATGGCGCCAGGATTTAATTATGTCAGCGGCGACTGGCGCTACACCATGATTTTGCCCGACGGCAGCATATTCGGCGTCACCAAGGGGGAAAATTCGGCGCGCGTCGGGTTCTGTATCGGTTGTCATCTGGCGCGCGAACGCTTTGACCACCTGTTCTTCGTCCCCAAGGCATTCCGCGTCGGAAAATGAATGGGCTAACGGCGCGACTTCGATTTTTTATCGCCGGACAACCGATTTTGCAGGGCAATTACGTATTTTCGGTCGGCGGCGGTAAATTCGTCCGCCTTTATGTCGTCTTTATAGCCCCGTAGTTCGTCACGAAACTCGCTCGAAATGCCCTTGGCGGCCAATAGCCGGTCGATAAGCTTTAGGTCGTCCGCCGCATCGCCAACCAGTTCGTCTTCGTCTTCGTCCTCGTCTTCGTCCTCGTCTTCGTCCTCGTCCTCGTCTTCGTCCTCGTCCTCGTCTTCGTCTTCGTCTTCGTCTTCGTCCTCGTCCTCGTCTTCGTCCTCGTCTTCGTCCTGGTCCTCGTCTTCGTCCAGATATTCGTCCGCCACCACCGATTCCGGTGCTCCCCCGTCTTCGGGCACAAGCAATTGATTCCAATCGACCTGCATTTCGTCGATTTTGGCGTGCAATGCGCGGCCAGCGGCGAGGACCGTGGAATCGTCTTCATCGCCCAACAGCTCTAGCAGGGCGATGACTTTATTTCGATCCGAATTTTCGTTCATTATTCCATCCCCGGCCAGCGATTGTCAGGCTGGCAACTATGTAAAGCGCCTTAGCGCTTGGCGATCAATTTCACCGCCACGCGCGGTGACACAAACTGGTCAATTTCACCGTTCAGCAGGCAAATTTCCTTCACCAGCCGCGACGAAATAAACTGATTGCGGTCCGACGCCATCAAAAAGGTCGTTTCGATATCGGGTTTCAGATACCGGTTCATCGACGCCATCTGAAATTCGTACTCGAAATCCGATACCGCGCGCAGACCCCGGATCAAGACGTTGGCGCCATGGCTTTGGGCAAAATCGGTCAGCAGCGTATCGAACGGCTCGACGTCGACCCGGTCGGCGAATTCGGTCGCATCGACTTCCACCTGCACCATGGCCACGCGCTCTTCCAGCGTAAACAACGGCACTTTGCCCGGATTGCGCGCCACCGCCAGTATCAGCTTGTCGACAAGGTGGGTCGCGGCCCGGGTGATGATGTCCATATGTCCGTTGGTAATCGGGTCGAATGTCCCCGCATAGACCCCGACATGACGCTCAACCATCGCTTTCGCCTCCCGCTTCATCCGATGCCCCGGCGTCCGATTCGTCGCTGTCGCCCGCCGCGCCGACATCGCGCAGCCTGGCGACCGACACGACCTTGCCCTCGCCCTCGACATCGAACAATTTCACGCCCTGGGTCCGGCGGCTGGCGATACGGACATCGTCGACCGGACAGCGAATAACCTGCCCGCTGTCGGTTACCAGCATGATCTGATCCGCCGGCTCGACCGGAAACGTCGAGACGACCCGGTCGTCGCGCTTGGCAAGATCGACATTCACGATCCCCTTGCCGCCGCGCCGCGTGGTTCGATAGTCGTAGGCCGATGTCCGCTTGCCGTAGCCCTTTTCGGTCACGGTGAGAACGAATTGTTCGGATTGCGTAAGCGCCTCGAAGGTTCGCGGATCGAGACCGGGTGCTGGCATGGCCGACAGATCGGCATCGCCGTCGGCGCGGCGCAAGGCATTGGCTTGCCGCAAATAAGCGTCGCGGTCGGCGACTTCGACATCGACCTGGCGCAAAATCGACATCCAGATTATCTCGTCGCCCTTCTCCAGGCGAATACCGCGCACCCCGGTCGATGTCCGGCCGACGAAAAGGCGCACTTCGGGAACCGGAAAGCGGATGCACATGCCGCGCCGGGTCGCCAGCAGAACGGTGTCGTCCTCGGTGCAGGTCCGGACGCGGATCAACCGGTCGCCTTCGGCCAGTTTCATTGCAATCTTGCCATTGGCCATGATGTTGGTGAAATCGCTCAGTGAATTGCGCCGCACATTGCCGGTCGTCGTCGTGAACAAGACATGCAGATGCGCCCAGCTTTCCTCGTCTTCGGGCATCATCATCACGGTCGAGATGGTTTCGTCGTCCGACAGCGGCAGCAGGTTGATCATCGCCTTGCCGCGCGCCTGCGGGCTGCCGAGCGGCAGTCTGTAGACCTTGAGCTGGTAGACCATCCCGCGCGACGAGAAAAACAGGACGATGGTATGGGTCGAGGCGACGAAGACGTCCTGCACGAAGTCTTCGTCGCGCGTGGCCATGCCGGTCCGGCCCTTGCCGCCACGGCGTTGCGCGCGATAGGTCGAAAGCGGCACCCGCTTGATATAGCCGCCATGGGTGACGGTGACGACCATGTCCTCGCGCGGGATCAGATCTTCGATATCGTGCTCGAACTCCGCCGGTTCGATCTGGGTGCGCCGTTCGGTGCCGTATTTCTCCGAAATTTCCCGCAATTCAGCGCACAAAATGGCAAGCAATCTCTCCCGGTCGGTCAATATCACCAGAAATTCGTTGATTTTCGCCGATAATTCCCGGGTTTCATCGGCCAGCTTGTCGCGTTCGAGACCGGTCAGGCGCTGCAACCGCAATTCCAGGATGGCGCGGGCCTGCGCTTCGGAAAGACGGTAACGGCCATCGATCACGCCATGGCCCGGATCGTCGATCAGGGCGATAAACGGCTCGACATCGCCGGCC
>PTKA01000239.1 GCA_002937525.1 Alphaproteobacteria bacterium MarineAlpha10_Bin3 | reverse complement strand
ATGAGTCTGGCGAAACAGTTGTCATCTGCCTATATTCCCATCAGCGCCGCCGTCATTCCGCTACTGGCCGTATTGATCGCCTATGAGGTGATTTCGCGCTATGCATTCGACGCCCCGACAAAATGGGCGTTCGAGATTTCCTACATGCTGATGGGAACGATCTTGATGCTCGCCATCGCGTTCTGTTTGCAATTGCGGCGCCATATCCGCGTGGACTTTCTGTACGACCATGTATCGGCGAAGAAACGCGCCATGATCGACTTCGTGGGATTTGTCTTTTTCCTGATGCCGATGCTGATTTGGTGCTCATGGGGCCTGTGGGTGTATTTCCTGGAGGCATACAAGGTGAACGAAGTGTCCGGTGAATCGGCCTGGAACCCGATCATCTGGCCGTTCAAATTTACCTTCACGTTCGGTTTCTATCTGCTCGCCATTCAGACCGTCGTTGAAATTTGCAAATGCGTTCTTGTGTTGATGGGCCGAGAAATTCCCGAACCGGACGCGGCGGGAGGCTTTAAATGAGTGTCGAACTGGCCCTGTTGATGTTTCCGGCGCTGCTGGTGCTGATCTTCATGGGATTCCCCGTGGCGTTTTCGCTGATGGGTATTGCGCTGATATTCGGGGTGATGCGGTTCGGCGATTCCGCGATCGGCCTGTTTGTCGCCAAGGTCGATGACGTCGCGTCCAATTATGTGCTGGGTGCGGTGCCGCTGTTCATCTTCATGGGGTCGTTGCTGGAACGCTCCGGTGTCGCCGAACGATTATTCGAGGCGATCCATATGTGGACCCGGCGGTTGCCGGGCGGGCTGGCGATCGGCACGGTGCTGCTTTGCGTGGTGTTCGCCGCGGCGACCGGCATTGTCGGCGCCACCGAAACCGTGGTCGGGTTGTTGGCGATCCCGGTGATGCTGCGCTACGCCTATAACAAGTCGCTAATTTCCGGCACGATCTGCGCCGGCGGGTCGCTCGGAACCATCATTCCGCCGTCGGTGGTGGTTGTTATCCTCGGCCCCGTCGCCGACGTTTCGATTGGCGATCTGTTTGCCGGCATGATTATCCCCGGCCTGATGCTGGCCAGCTGTTACGTCTTGTATATCCTGATCCGGTGCATCCTGAAGCCCGAAGATGGCCCCCGCCTCCCCAAGGAGGTGGACGGACCGACTTTTTTACAGAAACTCTGGATCACCGCCACCGCCCTGATACCGCCATTGAGCCTGATCGGCATGGTGCTGGGCACGATCCTGGGCGGGCTGGCGACGCCGACCGAAGCGGCGGCATGCGGTGCGATCGGCTCCCTCATCCTGGCTGTGGCCTATCGGACCCTGACCTTCCCCATCCTGCGCGAGGCGCTGTTCAAGACCGTGGTCATCACCGCCATGATTCTGTTGATTTTGATGGGCGGCACGATGTTCGCCGGCGTCTTCACCGCGACCGGCGGCATGGTCGGCGCGCAGCAACTGATGGCGGCGGCGGCGCTGTCCGGCTGGCAGACAATGGGGCTTTTGTTGCTGATTGCCTTCGTGGCCGGTTTCGTGCTCGATTTGATTTCGCTGATTTTGATCGTCATTCCGATCGCCATGCCGATCATCGCCACGTTCGCATTCCCTGGGATGGATGCGGGCGAAGTGAAGATTTGGTTTCTTATCTGCTTCCTGATCATGATCCAGACCAGCTATCTGACGCCGCCCATGGCGCCGGCGATTTTCTACCTGCGCGGCATAAGCCCGCCCGAAATCACGCTGATGCATATGTATAAAGGCGTCGTTCCCTTCATTACCCTGCATATGGTGGTCCTCGCCGCCGTCCTGTCCTTCCCCTGGCTGGCGCTCTGGCTGCCGACGATACTGTTCCGGGGCTTTGGCTAGGAAACGGTGGCAACCAATGCAATGATTGGCCCCGGCGGTGGGTTGGTAGGCGTCAATGAAGAAGGCAACGTCTTTTGAAGCCGGGTCCATGGCGGCCGCGCGCGCCGTCAGACCGCCGGCGGATATCGCCACGCCGGAGGCGCTGAGCGCGCTCAAGGCGTCGCGTCTTTCATTTCTGCGAATACTGATCGCCCGGATGGCGAAGGAGCGCTGGCGGATCGCCAAACAGCGCTTCGATCTCGACGATTGCGGGCGCGGCGTTGCGGTCTACCGGATCGATGCTGCCGACCAGCCGCTGCATTTCGTGGTGTTTTCCGATCAACTGGAAGAAGCCGCGCGCACCGACCGGATCATCGCCAATCACTATGACGGCGAAGCGTTCTTGTGCTTCGGTGACTTGACCCCGGAACGCATTGCCGCCCAGCGCGGCGAATTCGCCGATTTCCTGTATGGCCGCGCCGATATCGAGACCCTGGGCTGGACCCGGGTCAACCGCAGCGGCCGGATTTTCGACCATGTGGTCGATGCGCTTGCCGGCGGCCGGCAACCCGACATCGACCGGCTCATGGAGGCCGGCTATCTGCTGCGCAACAATGGCTATTGGGGCAATGGCCGGCACGGTTCGGCCAGCTTCGCCGGGCTGCCGGCGGACACCGCGATCGCCGAACCCTACCATGCCGATCTGTTGACGCTGTATCTGTGGCGGCAGTTCAGTCACGATCTGGTCGATCATATGGCGGCGCGGCGCGGCGGGGCGGATGCGGTGCCGCTGCACCGCGCGCTGAAGCGCTATCTTGGCGTCGGCAATGCGTCGGGCCTGGGTCTGATCCCGTTCGTGATCCGCCACCCCCAACGCATCCATAATTGGTGTGCGGCGCGCGAATCGGTCATCGCCCGCGCCAAGTCGATGCCGGCGGACGCGGCCACGATTGCCCGCCTGGCGCAAATCATCGCCCGCGCGGTTGCGTATTACGCCGAAGGCATTCAGGTCCGCGCCGGTATCTTTGCCGGCAGTGCCCGGCTGACCACCGATCTTGAGCGTCTAGCCGCGCGGATCGCGGCGCAGGGCGATGCGCTTTCCTGGTCAAGGCTTTGCCAATGGGCCACCGATGCGCTCCACCCGGAGGCGCTCGAAACCCTGCATTCGGCGCTCATCGAGCTTTATCCCGATCTGTGCGGCGACGCGCTGGCGGCGATGCGCCAGTCGGCGTCGCCGCCCGAAGCGGTCGATCCGGAACAAAGCACCGCCGAATTGCTGGCAATTCTGGAAGCGCGCTACGATTGGGCGCTGGCCATCGACCGCGCTGCGCTGCAAGCGCGGCGCCATTTCTGGTATCTGTCGGCCGATAATCTGGAACCGCGCCATGGCGTGCGCGGAGCCGATCCGATGGAGGAATACGAAACCTTCGTCGATGTCGCCGGAATGATGCAATCCTTGCGCGACGCCTTGCGGGCCGCTCCGCCGGGCCAGACTTTGGACCGGCTGCTGTTCGCCCGGCCCGATCTGCGCCAGGCGGTCGCCCGCGCACAGGCGAGCCACGGTTACCCTTACGGCGAAGTGCGCGCCAATATCATCGATGCCGATTTCGAGCCCTGCCATTTGATCCGTTTTCTGTTGACCGCTTACGGCATGGAAAAACTCGATCCGCAATCCCGGCTGTGGGTGCGCGGCACCTTCCTGCAAGGCGCGCCGTTGGCCGAAGATATCGCCGCCGGCGACGAGGGCGACTGGATCTATCCGCAGCGCCCGGAACTGGATTGACCGATGCGTCTGTCGCATGAAGAAACGACGTTTTGGTATGGCTGCGCCTTACGCGCCGCCGGTCTGCCGGCGGGCGCGGTCAATGCCGCCATCGCCATGATCCAGTGGGCCGAAATCCGCCATGGGCTGGGCGTCGCCTATTTCGACCGGCGGGCGGCCACTCTGGCCTTGGACGCCGGGGCGATGCGCTTGGCTGCCGATAACGCCATCGACGGCGGCGGCCAGTCGAGCCTTCTGGTCGGCCCGGCGCTGCTCGACATTGCCATCGTGGCGGCCAAAACGCAGGGCCGCGCGACGGTTAGCGCCGTCAAAATCGGCGATGCCGGCTGGCTCGGCCAGGTCTGCGACGTGGCGGCGGCGCGTGGGCTGGCCGCCGTGCTCAGCTTCACCGCGCAAGG
>PTKA01000238.1 GCA_002937525.1 Alphaproteobacteria bacterium MarineAlpha10_Bin3 | reverse complement strand
GTACTGCGTCGTGATCGTCAAGACCGTGGATGCGCAGACCCGCTCCAAGACCTCGATCAACGACCTGCTGCGGGACTGACCCTTGCACGACCCTGTTTCACTGGCCGGCGACCTGATCCGTTGCCCCAGCGTGACGCCGGTGGAAGGCGGCGCGCTGGACCTGCTGCGCGCGGTACTGAGCGATATGGGGTTTACCTGCCACCGGCTGGTATTTTCGCAGGCCGGGACGCCGGATGTCGATAATCTCTATGCGCGGCTTGGTGATTCGGGGCCGAATTTCTGTTTCGCCGGCCACACCGACGTGGTGCCGACGGGACCGCACGAGGCATGGTCGGTCGATCCTTTCGCCGCCGAGCTGCGCGACGGCGTCCTATACGGGCGCGGCGCCACCGATATGAAAAGCGCGATCGCCGCCTTCATCGTCGCGGTGCAGCGGTTTCAGAAATCCGGGACGCCGAACGGTTCGATCAGCCTGCTCATCACCGGCGACGAGGAAGGCCCGTCGATCAATGGCACCAAGAAGGTGCTGCAATGGATGGCCGACAATGACGAAACCATCGACACCTGCATCGTCGGCGAGCCGACCAACCCGACCCGGCTTGGCGAAATGATGAAGATCGGCCGCCGGGGCAGCCTGAACGGCTGGCTCACGGTTGCCGGGGAACAGGGGCATACCGCCTATCCCCATCTTGCCGATAACGCGGCGCACCGAATGGTGACGCTGCTGGGCGCCATCACGGCGGCGGCGCTGGACCGGGGCTCGGCGCATTTTCAACCCTCGACCCTGCAGATCTCGACCATCGATATCGGCAACCCGACCACCAATGTCATTCCCGGCGAAGCCAAGGCGACGTTCAACATTCGCTTCAACGATCTGCACACAGCGAAAAGCCTGACCGAATGGCTGCACGAAACACTGGACGCGGCGATTGGCGAGGGCGGGCGTTATGACCTCGAAATCGTGGTCAGTGGTGAATCTTTCCTGACCCCGCCGGGGCCGCTCAGCGATATCGTCTCGGACGCTTGTGAAAAAGTGCTTGGTCAGCGGCCCGAATTGAGCACCACCGGCGGTACCTCCGATGCGCGCTTCATCAAGGATTGTTGCCCGGTGGTGGAATTCGGACTGGTCGGACAGACCATGCACAAGGCGGACGAACAGGCCGCCGTCCAGGACATCGAAAATCTGACCGATATCTATGAAGCGGTGCTGCACGGGTATTTTCGATGATTACCCGCTCCGAAATCCTCACTTCGCTCTATGGCGCGTGGCGATTGCTGCTTCGCGACCCGCGCGGCTTCGAATGGCTCGACGATTCGATTGAAGGATACTGGAAGTCGTTTTTCTGCGCGGTTGTCGTTCTGCCCGGTTATGGCCTCTGGTTCATCTTCACCGTCTATGATGTCAATTTCGATGCCGGGCTGTTCCGGATCCTGCTTGTCGAGGGAATTGGCTATATCATCGGCTGGGTCGCCTGGCCGCTGGTGATGGCGTCCGTCGCCCCGGCGATTAAGCGCGACCATAATTACATCCGCTATATCGTCGCCTATAACTGGTCGGCGGGAATATCGATCGGTATTTACCTGATCGTGCTGGTCCTTCGCCTGCCCGGGATCGTGCCGGACGGAATCATGGCGTTTTTCAGCTTTATCGCCCTGGTCGTCATTCTGTCCTATCATTGGTATATTTTGCGCATCGGCCTCGAAGTATCGCCGGCAGCGGCCGCGGGGCTTGTCGCCGGCGATTTCGTATTGGGGCAAATCATCAGCAGTTTCAGCCGGGGCATGTTGCATTAATTCAAAAAGGCGGTGATTCATAGCGATGATGAATTTTCTGCGCCGCATCCTGTTGACCATGGTCGGGCTGGCCGCCCTGGTCGTACTCGAACAGGCTTTCGGCATGACGACGGCGATCGTCGCCACGGCCGTCTGTTTTGTTGGCTATGTATTATGGCTGACGTTGCGGCAAATCGCCGAGGAAGGCGACGACGACGGGCCGGGGTAACTTCAATAAACGACTTTCGTAAGGTAGAGTCCGGCCGGTGGCGCGGTCGGGCCGGCCTTGGCGCGGTCGCGGGCGTCAAGCGCCGCGCGCGGCCGGTCGATGGGCCATGCGCCCTCGCCCACCATCTTCAGCGTACCGGTCAGAATGCGGACCTGATTATGCAGGAATGAACGCGCTTGCGCGGTGATATGAATTTCCGCGCCTACCCGAAAGACCCGCAATTCATCCAATGTCTTGACCGGCGAATCCGCCTGGCAGCGCGCCGCGCGGTAGGCGCTGAAATCATGCTTGCCGATCAGCATCCGCGCCGCCTTGTCCATGGCGTCGGCATCCAGGGGCCGGGCCACGCGCCACACCCGGCTTTGCTCCAGGGCGGCCGGGCTGCGGCGGTTCAAGATACGATACAGATAGTGCCGCCCGGTGGCAGAGAACCGGGCATGGAAATCGTCCGGCGCGGCATCCACGCACAGCACCGACGCCGCGTGCGGCGTCAGGTGATAATTCAGCGCGTCGCGCACCGTATCCGCATCGGTGTCGCGCGCAAGATCAAAATGGGCAATCTGGGCCAGAGCGTGAACGCCGGAATCGGTCCGGCCCGCGCCATGCACAATGACCTGTTCGCCAGAAAAACCGGCGATGGCGGTTTCCAGCGCCTCCTGCACCGAAAATCCGTTGTCCTGGCGCTGCCAGCCGACGAAGGCGCCGCCATCGTATTCGATGGTGATTTTCCACCGGGTCATGTCAAGACCGTTCCCGCCGGCAGATCATAGCCGCGCAGAAATGCCGTCGCATCGACCGGGCCGCGCCCGGCGCGCTGCACGCTGACCAAGCGCAGCGCGCGATCGCCGCAGGCGACCGTCAACCGGTCGTCCAGCACCGTCCCCGGCGCGCCCCGGCCATCCGCGGGCACGGCGTCGAGTACCTTGATCCGCGCGCCGCGATGGTCGAACCACGCGCCCGGCCAGGGTGTATAAGCGCGGACCGCACGGGCAAGAACCAATGCTGAACCTTGCCAGTCGATGCGCCCCTCGTCGCGGGTCAGTTTGGCGGCGTAGGTCACACCGTCCGCCGGTTGCGGCGTGGTCGTGGCGGTGCCGGCGGCGATGCCGTCCAGCGCCTCGACGATCAATTTTCCGCCACATTCGGCCAGAACATCGTGCAGCGCGCTGGCCGTCATATCGGCGTCGATCGGCACCGCTTGCGCCAAAACGACCGGGCCGGTATCCAGCCCTTCATCCATCGCCATGATGGTGATTCCGCTCCGGGTGTCCCCGGCCAACAGGGCGCGGTGGATCGGCGCCGCCCCGCGCCAGCGCGGCAGCAGCGACGCATGGATGTTGAAACAGCACAGCCGTGGCGCATCGAGCACCGCCTTCGGCAGGATCAGCCCATAGGCGGCGACCACGGCCGCGTCCAGATCGAGCGCCGCAAAGGCCGCCTGCGTGGCCGGATCGCGCAACGAATTCGGGGTCCGGACCGCAAGCCCCTGGGCGTCGGCAAACTGGTGCACGGCAGACGCCCGCGTCTTGTGTCCCCGCCCCGCCCGGCGCGGCGGCTGGCTATACACACAAGCGATGTCGTGCCCGGCATCGATCAGCGCGCGCAGACCCGGCACCGCGAAATCGGGTGTTCCCATATAGGCGAGGCGCAGGCTCATCCGGTCAGGCGGCGGCGGTGGTCAGATTTTGCTTTTTGGATTTGACCAGCTTGCGCAAGATCATATTGCGCTTCAGGGCCGAAATATGATCGACGAACAGCGTGCCGCTCAAATGGTCGATTTCGTGCTGGATGCAGGTGGCCAGCAACTCGTCCGCTTCCAGCTCCTGCACCGCGTTGTTTTCGTCGAGATAGCGCATATGGATATGGCGCGGCCGTTCGACATCGGCATAATATTCGGGCAGCGAAAGACACCCTTCTTCATGGATCCAGAGTTCCTCGGAAACCGAAATCAATTCCGGGTTGGCCATCTTGACCGGGGCGGGCGGCTCGTCCTTGCCGGCGCTGTCGATGACGATGACCCGCTTCGCAACACCGA
>PTKA01000237.1 GCA_002937525.1 Alphaproteobacteria bacterium MarineAlpha10_Bin3 | reverse complement strand
GGACGGCAATATTTTGATCCCGGGCGTCGTCTCCCACCACACCATCTCGGTGGAGCATCCGCGCCTGGTCGCCGACCGCATCCAACGCTATGCCGGACTGGTGGGCCGCGAAAACGTGATTGCCGGAACCGACTGCGGATTTGCCCAGGTGGAAGGCTACCAAAGGGTTCATCCAACCGTTATGTGGGCGAAGCTGGAAACCCTGGCCGAAGGCGCCCGCCTGGCGTCTGCCGAGCTTTGGGCTTGATCACGGACCGGGGAACCTTCGATCATGCCGACCATAACGTCCGGCAATACCCACGCGCCGGTCACCATGATCGCTGAAAAAGCGGCTGATATGATCCTGGCCGACCGGGCGGTATAGACGAGGGGTAAAAGCCGGCGACGCTTCCATCAGTACCAAGCCGGCGCGGCAATATTCGCCCGAGTTGCCATCGGGCGCTCTCCTTTATTCGGCCGCGGCGTTCACCTTGGCCATGGCCTGGGCGGCCTCGGCCTCGATGGCGGTGCCTTTGAAAAAGTCCGGGTTGACGCCGGCGTGCAGGGTCACGTTGTTGGTGAAGGTGAAGTCCCGGAAATCATCGCCGGACATCAGTCCCGCTTCCACCAGCTCGTAGGCTTCGTTCACGACGCGCAGGGAATCGAGCACATCCCAATGGCCGATGTCGGAGCCGAAGGTGGCTTGCAGGCGGGCGCCCATATGGTTGAGCCTGGTATCGAAGGCGATCGCGTTCAGCCGGTCATCGGCCTCGCAGCCGAAATAGAAATTGGGCACGAACAATTCGCGGATGTCGGTCTTTCGGCTGATCTCGCAGGCACGGAAATCGTCGTAATTTTCCGGGTCCTCGTCGAGCCGGGAATTGTGGGTTTCGGGATAGGCGCGCATGCGCTCCGGCGTCAGGTAATCGTTGCCGTATTGATCAAACATCTCCACCATCAGGTCCATATCCAGATTGTGCGGGTTGAGATATTCCATCAGCGTTTCCATGTTGCGCTTTTCCCACGCCTCGACGATGGAGGCGTATAGATCGGCCGCCCAGGCAACGCCGCCTTCGAGAAAAGCGAAATTGAGGGTCGGGAAGCGGCGCGTCACGCCGCCCAAAAACAGCGAGCGGCAGAGGAACTCGGCGCCCGACGCAAAGCTGCCGAGATGGTTGAACACATAGTTGCTGGGCGAGCCGCGCAAGCCGCCGCCGCCGCGCGGGCTGGAATGGCAGCCGATGGAAACCTTAAGCTCGGCGCAGCGCTGCCAGAAGGGGTCGTAATCGTGCAGCGCGTCCAGGGTGAAGGAATGGGTGTGGGTGGTATAGGGCGCCAGTTCGGGCGTGCCCAGCAGGCGCCGCCCCAGCCGCATACCGTCCAGCAGCACGCGCTGGTCGTATTCGCGCGCCAGATAATTCGGCTGGATCGCCGGCGCCTTCATCGCGTCGCCGCTACGGGCGCGCACATATCCTGAACTTTCCGGCCGCTGCTGCCAGACCGCCACGGTCATGCCGGGGAAATCGTCGAGCTGCGACTGCACGCCTTCCTTGTAGCTGGCCGGGGTAAAGGTCATTTGCAGATCGCCGTGATCCAGTGCCTCGTCCGACTTCCAGAAGATGTGCACCAAGGATGGCGACAATGTCAGCACGCCCTTGCGGGCAAAGGCGTATTTCGCCACTTCGGCCAGCAGGTTTACGCCCCGGACCCGTTCATTGATGGTGCCAATCCCCTTGACCCGGGCGACCATGCGAACCGGGTAATGGTCGCGCAGATTTTCGCCGACGCCGGGCAGGTTATGCACGACCGGGACGCCGATATCGCGCAACAGGCCCGCCGGCCCGATACCGGAAATTTGCAGCAATTGCGGCGAATTGACCGCGCCGCCGCACACGATGACCTCGCGCCGGGCCTGAATTTCGGCGATGGCACCACCCCGGCGATAAGCGATTCCGGTCGCGCGCCGGCCTTCGAACAGGACGCGATGGACATGAACGCGGGTGCGGATATCCAGCGACCGGCGATGCCGGGCCGGGTTCAGGAAGGCGCGCGCGGCGCTGACCCGGCGGCCCTTGTAAATGGCGCGCTGGAAATAGCCGACACCTTCCTGGCGGGCACCATTGTAGTCCGGGTTGCGCGGAATGCCAAGCCCCACCGCGCCGTCGATGAAGGCGTCGCAACGCGGGTGCCGCCAGGCCAGATCGGTGACGACAAGGCCGCCGTCGCGACCGCGAAACGCATCGTCGCCGTCCCCGATCCGGCGCTCGGTCCGTTTGAAATAGGGCAGGATATCGGCATAGCCCCAGCCGCGGTTGCCGCGCTGGGCCCAGCCGTCGAAATCAAGCCGCTGGCCACGGTTGTAGATATGGCCGTTGATCGAACTGGACCCGCCCAGCACCTTGCCGCGCGGCGCGTGAATGCGTCGCCCATCGATGCCGGGGCCCGGTTCGGTTTCATACAGCCAGTTGACGGCGGGATCGACCAGCGTTTTCATGAAGCCGGCTGGAATATGAATGAACGGGTTGCGGTCGGACGGCCCGGCTTCCAGCACGCAGACCGTTGCGGATCCGCTCAGCCGGTTGGCCAAAACCGATCCGGCCGACCCGGCGCCAACGATGATGTAGTCGAAAATTTCGCGCATAGGCTTGGCGTTTCTCTCGCATTGGCGCCGAGGCGCGAATTTTCATGGTTGATTCATCGCTCAGCCGTAGCACGTCGCGTACTTGGGCCATTCTAAAACCCGACCCGGTCAAGTGCCTATTATGGATACGCGCGATAGAGAAGGAAGCGTTGTTTTGCAGAAGCCGGCCGGCCCGGTTAACGGGTACGACACCATGCGGAACACCCCCTTGAGCAGGCCGCCAAACCGGTAAATATCCGGAAGCGCCACGCCCCTCGTCATTATTGATTGCACGCTAATAATCAGCACCCTAGCATAATCGGCGAAATCGCGGATGATGGGTCATGGTTTTGCCGTCGGAATATCATATTGCCAATTTCGCCGCCCGGCTGGCGGAAACCGCCCGGATGTGGCGCAACGAGCTGGATGCGCGGTTGGTGCCGCTGGGCTTGAGCCAGGCGCGCGGCCTGATCCTGCATTATTTGGCGGTGCATGGCGATGGGTTGCAGCAGAACGTGCTGGCCGACATCGTCGGCATTCGCGGCTCCACTTTGGTGCGCCAACTGGACCGGCTTGAAGTCGATGGCTGGGTGGAGCGCCGGAGCGACCCGGTGGACCGGCGCGCCAAGACCATCCATCTGGCGCAAAAAGCAGCGCCCCTGGTCGCAGCACTGGAGGCGAAAATTCAGGAATTGCGCGTGGAACTGCTTTCCGGGCTGACCGACCAGCACCTCGAAGCCTGCTTTTCCGTCATGGATCATATTCAAGGACGCATCGCAAACAGTAACCAAGGGAGAGACCGGGATGGCGGATGACACGCTGGAATATGTTGGGCTGGGACTGTATTGGAACGAACTTAGCGTCGGGCAGCGGTTCCGCACCATCAACCGCACGATTACCGAAACCGATCTGGTGAATTTCATCAACGCAACCGGCCTGGTCGAGGTGATATTCACCGATGTGACGTTCGGCGCGCAGGACGGGGTGGCGATACAAGGACGGCCGGTGCCGGGCGTATTGTGCTACGCTTTCGTCGAAGGATTGCTGGCCCAGGCGACGATGCAGCATACCGGCCTCGCCATGCTGGAGACCAACCTGCAGGTCAAGGGGCCGACAATGGTCGGCGACACCATCCATGTCGAGGTCGAAGTCACCGCGATCCGGGCGACCAGCAAGGGTAACCGCGGTATCGTCACGACCCGCAACGACATCGTCAATCAGAAAGGCGAAACACCGATCACCTACACGGTCACCCGGATGATGGCCGGACGCAACTGAACCCAGGAGAAATCAGTTATGAAACTCGACGGCAAGAATATGGTGGTCACCGGCGGCGCATCCGGCATCGGCCGGGCCACCGTCCAGACCTTGTGCGCGGCTGGCGCGCGCGTCTTCCTTGGCGACATCAACGAAGATGGCGGGGCGCAAACCGTCTCCCTGGCCGGCAAGGCGGCGGG
>PTKA01000236.1 GCA_002937525.1 Alphaproteobacteria bacterium MarineAlpha10_Bin3 | reverse complement strand
GCGGACGCGCACTTTCAATAGTGGCGCCGGCGGCGGCGGCGAGAGCGTCAAGGCGACCTGGATGACCGGGATACCCTGCCCGGCAAGCCACCCGCCAAACATTGTTCCAAGACCAATACCGGCGGCGAAAATCACGGCAATCCCGGCCCAACGGCGCGGCCACGCGCGCCGCTTGCGGGTCATGTTTGCCATTACAGCGGAATTCTTCGCAACCGAACGCTTCATGGGCCCCATGGTCGGACAAAACCGTGTGTGAATACAAGCAGATTCACATCAAGGCGACGTGGTATTTCCCTCGCCTGCCAGACCGTCCAGGATCGGACATTCCGGCCGGTCGTCGCCATGACACCGTTCGTTCAGATCGCGCAGCGATTCGCGCATCGCCCGCAATTCGACGATCTTTTGATCGATCGACGCCCTATGCGCCACCGCCATTGCCTTGACTTCGGCGCTGGCTGCAGTCGCGCCACAGGTCGAGCAATTTCGCGACATCGCGAACCAGAATCCCAAGGCGCCGCGCCCGCTGAATGAAGCGCAAGGTTTTGATGGCGTTGCCATCGAAACAGCGGTATCCGGCCTGGCGGCGATGCGCCGGCGCGATCAGGCCGATACTTTCAAACATTCTCAGACTTGGATCGAATGAACAATGTCCTGGGACATCACAGCTAGCCGCCGGCGAGTTCCTGGCTACGGCGGGTCGCCGCCGCGATGGCGCGGGTCAGCAGCGGTTGCAGCCCGTCATCGGCCATCAGGATTTTCAGCGCTTCCAATGTTGTGCCGCCGGGGCTGGTTACGTTTTTGCGCAACTGGGCCGGCGGCTCGTCGCCGGACAGCGCCAACTGCCCCGATCCGGCCACGGTCGCCAGCGCCAGCCGGGCCGAAAGGTCCGCCGGCAAGCCGGATTGCACGCCGGCTTCGGCCAGGCATTCGATCAGCAAGAAGACATAGGCCGGGCCGCCGCCGGACAGCGCGGTGACCGGATCGATCAGGGCTTCGTCATCGACCATGACGGCTTCGCCGACCGCCAGCATCAGCGCCTGGCAAAGCGATGCCTGATCGTCGCTGGTATTGCCGTTGGGGCACAACACCGTGATGCCCTGGCCGATGGCGGCCGGTGTATTCGGCATCGCCCGGACGATGGCGGCGTCGCTACCGAGCCGGGCTTCGAAATAGCCGATTGTGGTGCCCGCCGCGATCGACAGGAACACCGTGCCGGGCGCGCTAAAGCGGGCGTATTGGGGGGCGACAACGTCCATTTGCTGGGGCTTGACGGCGAAGACGACGACTTGCGGGTCGAAGCCATCGGGTATGTCGGCGGCGTCGCCCAGAACCGTGACGCCGCCGCTGTCGGCAAAACCGGGCGCGCCCAGCGGTTCGATGACGCTGACGCCCGCCGCCGCGATGCCCGATTTGCACCAGCCCGACAGCATCGCGCCGCCCATTTTGCCGCATCCAACCAACAGCAAGGGTCTGGACAGCGTCGTCGTCACGCTTCGCCTACCGTGTCGAACATCGTCGCTTCGACCGCCTGCTTGGCGTCGTAACCGGCCCACAGGACATATTGGAAGGCGGGATAGAAGCGTTCGCACTCGGCAACGGCGATATCGACCAGATCTTCGAGCTGTTCGGCGTTGACGCCATGCCAGCCCCGGGTCAGCATGGTGTGGCGGAACATCGGCGTGCTCGCTTCCGAACACATCTCGAAATGCCCGAACCACATCCGTTCATTGATCAGCGACAGCAGGTCGTTGATCGCCCGCTGTTTGTCCGGCGTCACCTTCATATCCAGCGAACAGGTGTAATACAGCGCCTTCACGTTTTCGCGCCAGACGAAGAACATGCGGTAATCGCACCAGCGGCCCGATATCTCCACCAGCAATTCTTCTTCGCTGGAGCGGTCGCAGAGCCACTGATGGTCGCGGACGATTTCCTCCATCACGTCGATCGGGTTACTGGAAAATTCCGGCGTTTCGACGCTCACCAAAGACATCGGGCACCCCTTGCTTTTGCCTTGACGATAGCGACATCTAGTGTCCTACCCTCAAGATACCACAACACCTAGAGTGCCACCAGGAATCATCCCAGGCAAGCGGTTAAGCGCAAGGTCGAAAAATAATGCGTATAAGTCGCGACCGGCCGGCTTGCAGCGTTTACTTGGCCGCGCCGGCCGGTTTGGTCCGCTTGGCGCGTTTTGGCCTGGTTTTGGTTTTCGTCTTGGCGGGTTCAAGGGCGCCTTCGAGCGCGGCCACGCGCAGCGCCAGGGCTTCCTGCTCGCTGCGGGCTTTCGCGGCGACCGCCTTGACCGCTTCGAATTCGTCGCGCGGCACCAGATCCATATCGGTCAGCAGCCGCTCGACCCGTTGCTTTATCAGCCCTTCGATTTCGCCGCGAATGCCGGACAGCGCACCGATCGCGCCATTGGCGACGCGCGCCAGATCGTCGAGAAAGCGATTTTCCACCTGCATGATGCACTTGCCTCCAATCGGGTTCGCTCAAAATATGGCGATTGCCGGTGCATCGCGCAACCCGCCTTGCGGCGGCGGCGATCCGTCGCATATGATCGGTCGCATATAAGGGCTTGGTTTGTTTATTCCCGGAGTAGCGGATGATCCTGGTAACGGGCGGGGCGGGGTTCATTGGCTCCAACCTTGTTGCAGCACTTTGCGAACGCGCAAATACGCCGGTGCATATCTGCGACTGGCTCGATTCGCCCGAAAAATCGCGCAATATCGAAAAGCACCCGCATGGCGAGGTCATCGCACCCGAATCGCTGATGACATGGCTGGCCGGCAAGGGCGAAGAATTGGAGGTGATTTTTCATCTCGGCGCGTCGTCCTCGACCGTCGAACCCGATCCCGATGTCGTGCTCGATAACAATCTCGATCTGTCGATGCGCTTGTGGCGCTGGTGTGCGCGACACCGCGTGCGGTTTATCTACGCATCTTCGGCGGCGACCTATGGCGACGGCCGCGCCGGGTTCGACGACGACAACAGCCTGGCGGCGCTGGCGCACCTGTCGCCGCTCAATCTGTATGGCTGGTCGAAACACCTCTTCGACGTCAATGCGGTCATGCTGGCCGCCGCCGGGGTGGCGCCGCCGCAATGGGCCGGGCTGAAGTTTTTCAACGTCTATGGCCCCAACGAATTTCACAAGGGCGGCCAGCAAAGCCTGGTGGTGCAACTGCACCGGCAAATTCGCGCGGCGGGGCAGGTGCGGCTGTTTCGTTCGCACAACCCGGATTACGCCGATGGCGGGCAGGAACGCGACTTTATCTGGGTCGGCGATTGCGTCGATATCATGCTGTGGCTGTACGACAATGCCGGTGCTGGCGGGCTGTTCAATGCCGGGACCGGAACGGCGCGAAGTTTCGCCGATCTCGCCCTGGCCTGTTTTGCGGCGCTCGGCCAGGCACCCGAAATCACCTATATCGATACGCCCGAACATATCCGCCGCCACTATCAGTACCATACCAGGGCGGCGATGGACCGGCTGGCGCGGGCCGGTTACGACCGCGCGCCGACATCGCTCGAAGACGGCGTGCGGCGCTATATTCAAGACTATCTTGAAACCAACGATCCGCACCGCTAGCCAAGGCAGACCTTACATGGGCCCGTTTATTTTTCCCGAATTCGATCCGATCGCCTTCCAGATCGGTCCGCTGGCGATCCGCTGGTATGCGCTGGCCTATATCGGCGGGCTGGTCGGCGCGTGGCGCTATGGCATCTGGCTGGCGCGGCGCGCGCCGGAATTGCTGTCGGGGCACGATATCGACGATTTCCTGACCTGGGCGGTGTTTGGCGTCATTCTTGGCGGCCGGCTTGGCTATGTGGTTTTTTACACGCCGGGCTATTTTATCGACAACCCGCTGGAGATCCTGCAAATGTGGAAGGGCGGGATGTCTTTTCACGGCGGGCTGGTGGGCGTAATGACTGCGATGTTCATCTTCGCCCGGCGGCGCGGCATCGCTTTCTTCGCGCTGGCCGACGTGGTCACGGCGACGGCGCCGATCGGGCTGTTTCTGGGCCGCATCGCGAATTTCATCAATGGCGAGCTGTGGGGCCGGGT
>PTKA01000235.1 GCA_002937525.1 Alphaproteobacteria bacterium MarineAlpha10_Bin3 | reverse complement strand
GTCGTCATGGCGGTTCCGACATTCCTGACCGGGGCCGGCGCGCAACGGCGCCGAAATCATCATCGAAGCGATCAACAAGGGCACCTTACCGGCACCCTATGACAAGAGCGGCAAGGGCCTCGCCGGCCGTCAGATCAGGGCTTTGATCTATGACGAATCCGGCGGCGGCGTGAAACAGGTCGCGGAATTCCGCAACAAAGTGCAGAAGCAGGGCGTCGATCTGTTTGTCGGCTATATCTCTTCGGGCACCTGCGCCGCCATCACCCCGGTGGCCGAAGAATTGAAGGTGCTGACGATTTTCCCGATTTGCGGCACGCCGCGAATCTTCGAAGAAATCAACCCCAATCCCAAATACGTCTTCCGCACCATGGGTCACGCCACCGCCGACGGCGTCGCCGAGGCGATGTATGTGAAGGCGAATTTTCCCGATGTTAAAGGCTATACCGGCATCAATCAGAATTATGCCTGGGGACAGGATTCGTGGCGCGATTTCGATCTGGCCATGAAGCAGTTGATGCCATCCGTGCCGGTGTCCGACAAACCCCAATGGCCGAAAATCTTCTCCGGTCAGTACGGTGCTGAAATTTCGGCCCTGATGCTGTCGAAGGAACCGCTGGTGCATTCCAGTCTTTGGGGTGGCGATCTGGAAGCGTTCATCTTCCAGGGTTCGGCCCGTGGTCTTTTCCGCAAGAAAAAGCTGCTGTTTTCGGTCGCCGACACATCCATCTACCGCCTGGGCAAAAAAGCGCCAACTGGCGTCATCCTCGGCGCGCGTGGGCCTTATGGCATCTTTGCCGCCGATGTGGACACGCCGTTGAACAAGTGGTTCCGCAAGGTCTATAGCGACCGGTATTCGGTTCCCCCGGTCGGCGGGTCCTATCAGGCGGCGCAAGGCGTGCTGGCCGCCAAATATGCCTATGACAAGGCGGCGGCGATGAATGGCGGCAAGTTCCCGACCACCGAACAGGTGATCGCGGCCTTGGAAGGTGCGACATACCAATCCATCTCCACCAAGGTGCACATGAACCGTTCCAAAGGCCATCAGGCCGCGACCGAGCATGTGATCGGCATCCTGGAATGGGATAAGGAAGCCGGCGAACCCATCATGACGAAAGTCGCCCGATTTGCAGCCGATTGCGTGATGCCCCCAGCCGGTATCAACAGCACGGAGTGGCTTAAAGGCGGCATGAAGGGTGCCAAGTGCAATTAACCGTTACCCGCCGGGGGCGTCGGTTTCGGCGCCCCCGGATTTTTTGCCCTTTTTGATTTTTCCAAAATAGCGAGACCATTGTGCAACAGCTGATCGTCATCCTGGTCGACGGCTTGGTGTTTTCGTCATACCTGTTCATGGTCGCCGTCGGGCTCACCGTGATCTTCGGCGTGCTGAAAATTCTGAACGTCGCGCACGGCGCATTCTACGCCTTCGGCGCCTATATGTCGGCGACGCTGATCGGCGCCTATTATGAGACCGACCTGCCGGAATACGGCGGATTCGTGGCGATTTTCGCCGCCGCGCTGATTGTCGGCGTGTTCTTTGGCTTCGTCCTGGAACGGGGTTTGCTGCGTTTTCTGTATCACCGCGACGAACATATTATCGTCCTGGCGACGTTCGCCATGTTCCTGGTGCTGGAAGATGTACTGTTGATGATATGGGGCACGGACCCCTATTTCGCCTATCAGCCCATGGCTTTGCTCGGTTCGGTCGATATCGCCGATCTGACATTCGATGTCTACAGCCTGACATTGATCGGCCTGGCGGTCATCGTGGCGCTGGGCCTTTGGCTTGGGCTGACCCAAACCAAATGGGGTAAATTGCTGCTGGCGGTGATTTACGACCGGGAAATCAGCCAGGCCATGGGGATCAACGTCACGGTCGTCTTTTTGGCCACCTTCATCATCGGCGCCATCATGGGCGCGCTTGGCGGCGCCTATATCGCGCCCACCATCTCTGTCTCGCCGGGCATCGGGGTCGAAGTCATCGTGCTGGCCTTCGCCGTGGTGGTGATCGGCGGCATGGGATCGATACCCGGCGCGATTATCGGCTCTTTGCTGGTCGGCATCTCACGGGCCGCCGCCGTGCATTTATTTCCGGAGATCGAATTGTTCGTCATTTACGCCATCATGGCCGGCGTATTGGCGATCCGGCCCGAAGGCCTGTTCGCACCGGCACAGGCCAGGAAAATCTGATGCGGTCCAAATATATCGACAATACCGTTATCGGCCTTTCCATCGCCTTCGTGGTGTTGATTTTCGCCGATTTCTTCATGGCCGAATGGGTCCGCTTCATCGGCCTGCAAAGCCTCGCGCGGGGCGCCGTCGCGCTCGGCCTTCTAATATTGTGGCGAAGCGGCCTGGTCTCGTTCGGCCACGCGCTGTATTTTGGCTTCGGTGCCTATGCCGCCGCGATGATGACCTTGATCGGTTATAGGGACGCTTTTCTGCTGGTCTTTGTCGGCACGGCGGTGGCCGGGATACTCGCCTTCCTGCTGGGCTTTTTGCTGCGCCGCTACCGGGGCATTTTCTTCGCCCTGCTGAACTTGGCGTTTTCCATGATCCTGTACGGCGTGATCGTAAAGACCGAAGCGCTGGGCAGCACCGACGGTTTTTCCGTCCTCACCCCGACCTTTCTGGGCTACGCACCCAAAGGCGAAGCCGTGCAGACGACCCTGTTTCTCTTCACGCTGGCCTTTACCTATATCATCACCATCGGCGCGCATCTGTACCTGAAGACGACGCTGGGCGGGATGAGCATGGCGGTGCGCGAGAACGAGATCAGAGTGGAATATCTCGGTTATTCGGCCGAACGGATCATCCATGTGAAATATGTCTTCTCGGGCCTGGTCGCGGGTTTCGGCGGCGCCATCATGGCCATGGCGATCGGACAGGTCGACCCGGATTCGATGGCCAACTGGACGGTTTCGGGTGAATTCGTCTTCATCACCATTCTCAGCGGCATCGGCAATGTGGCGGCGACCTTTATCGGCGCGCTGGTATTCGACCTGATCCGCACCTACGCCTTCGAATATGCCCCGCAATTCTGGCAATTCATCCTGGGCGGCAGTTTACTGGCGATCATCATGTTCCTGCCGGAGGGCATCTGGTCCCTGGTCGCGCGCCTGCGCCGTCCGCAAAAAGCACCCTCGCCATGACGCTCATACTGGAAGTCAGCGATCTGAATAAATCCTTCGGCGCGGTCATCGCCGCGCAGGATATCAATGTCACCGTCCACGAACATGAAGTTATCGGCATCATCGGCGCCAATGGCGCCGGCAAGACGACGTTCATCAATATGGTCACGGGATATTTGAAACCGACCTCTGGCCAGATCAAATTTGCCGGCCGCAGCATTGTCGGACTGAAACCGCGCGATATAACCGTTTTGGGCATCGCGCGGTCTTTTCAGGTGCCGCAGGTTTTCGCCTCGGAGACCGTCTTCGACAATCTTCTCATGGTCTACGCCATCGTCGAGGAAAGCGGCCTGGGCCTGCTTGCCCCGCTGTACAACGACCAACGCGCCGAACGCGTGGACGCGCATCTGATACGCTACAAAATAGCGGATTATCGCGATGCCAATGCCTCGGCCCTCCCCCAGGGCATCCGTAAATTGCTGGATATCGCCATGGCGGCGGCGTGCAAGCCAACCCTTCTGATGCTCGACGAGCCGACTTCGGGTATTTCGATCGACGAAAAATTCGAACTCATGGACGTCATCATGGAGGCTTTGCGCCAGGACAAGACGACCGTGCTGTTCATCGAACACGATATGGAAATTGTCGAACGCTATGTCTCGCGGGTCCTGGCGTTCTACCAGGGCCGGATAATCTGCGATGCCCCGGTCGCCGAAGCCATGGTCAATCCCGACGTCCGGGAATTTGTCATCGGCGAGGAATTTCACCGCACCCGGACGCAAAATGACAACGGGGCAGGTGAAAACAATGCTTAAAGTCAGCGGCCTGGACGTCAATATCGGATCGACGCCGATTTTGCGGAACCTGGCCTTGGAAGTGCCAAACGGCACCATGTGCGGCCTGATCGGCCGCAACGGCGCCGGCAAGACGACGCTCCTGCG
>PTKA01000234.1 GCA_002937525.1 Alphaproteobacteria bacterium MarineAlpha10_Bin3 | reverse complement strand
GCGCATGACCCGCTGGCCCGGCTCGCCATGGCGCCGCTGGTGCTGGAAGCGCGCGGCCTGGACGTGACGCCGGGGATGATCGAACGGCTGAAGGCGGCTGGCGACGGCGAGAGCGTGGCCATCCTGCGGATCATCCTCGCCGATGAGATCACCCATGTCGCCGCCGGGCGGCGCTGGTTCAGCCATCTTGCCGAGGCGCGCGGGCTGGACCCCGCGACCGCCTTCCAGGATCTGGTTCGCCGCCACCATGGCGGCCGGATCAAGCCGCCGTTCAACCGGGCCGCCCGCGACAGTGCTGGACTATACGCCGACTGGTACGAGCCGCTGGTCGACGGTTAGCGGATAAATCTATTCGCTTTCCATCGCTTCCCAGTCGTAAAGGGCTGGTTCCTTGGCGGCGAAGCGGCGGACGGCTTCGCGGTGGAATTCGGTATCGCGGCAAATCGACTGGCCCATCGCCTCCATTTCCGAAAGCGTCCGGGCGTCCTGATTGAATGATTGGTTGAGGATGTTCTTGGCCACGCCGAACGCGATGGTCGGCGCCTTGGCGAGTCGCTTGGCGAAGGCGCGGGTTTCGGCCATGGCGGTGTCCTGGCCGACGACATCGTAGATCAGGCCGATCTCCTTGGCTTCCTTGGCGTAGACCCGCCGCGCGGTGTAGATCAGCTCGCGCGCTTTCTGCAAACCGACCAGCCGCGGCAGGATATAGAACCCGCCCCAATCGGGAATCAGGCCAATCCGGGCAAACGCCTGCATGATGAAGCCGCGCGGCGTCGCCAGCACGAAGTCCGCCGTCAAAGCGATATTCGCGCCCGCGCCCGCCGCCGCGCCATCGACCAGTGCGATCACCGGCACCTCCAGATTGGTCAGATCGAACAGCGTGTGATGGAATTCGCGCATCCGGCTGCGGCCTTCCGGCACGCTGGCCTTGCGGTTCGCCATCGACTTGACGTCGCCGCCGGAACAGAACGCCGTGCCGGCGCCGGTCAGGATCACCGCTTTGATATCGTCGCCGGCGCGCCCCTTGATCTCGGTCATGGCGCGGTCCAGATCGTGGCGCATGGCGGCGCTGAGCGCGTTGCGCGCCTCGGGACGGTTCAGGGTTATGGTGGCGATTTTCTCGCTCACCTCGAACAGAATATCCTGGTATTCCATGGTCATGTCCTACTCGTATTGCGGTTATCGGTTCACCCGATAGGGCGTCATGTCGATGCCGGGGTCGCGGTTGGCCACAAGGTCGGCGATGATGCGGCCGGTCACCGGCCCCATGGTCAGGCCAAGATGGCTGTGCCCGAAGGCGAAATAGGCGTTGGCGTGACGCGGCGAGCGGGCAATCATCGGCACGCTGTTGGGCAAGGTCGGCCGGCGGCCCATCCAGATACTGCGCTCCGTTATATCGAGGCCGCGGACCGATTCAGCGACTTGCGGCAGCAACGCCCGAATACGGCGGTAGTCGGGCGGGGCATCGACGCTGGCATATTCCACCCCCGTCGTCACCCGCAATCCGTCGTCATGCACGCCCAGCGCAAACTGCGTATCGGCGAACATGGTGAAGCGCTGCAAGGTGACCGGTGGCTTCGCCAGCATGACGTGGTAGCCGCGTTCGGCTTCCAGCATGACCGGCGCGCCGAGTTGCCGGGCGAGGCCGCGCGACCAGGATCCGGCGGCCAGAACGACCGCATCGGCGGCGATATTTTGCGATCCCGCTATCACCGCGCTAACCGATCCATCGGTGAATTGAAAGCCGGTCGCGCGCGCGCGATGGATTGTGCCGCCCCTGGCGACAAAATGTTCGGCGAAACGGCGCACCAGTTGCCCCGGATTGGTCGAACCGCCGGATTGGGGCAAATACATCGCGTGTTCGAAGATCGGCGCCAGAGCGGGTTCGAGCTGCCGCAACTCGTCGCTGTTCAGAATTTCGAACTCGAAGCCGTTCTCGCTCAGCAATTTTCGCTCGAACGCGGCGGCGGCAAAGGACCGGTCCGTCTTGTAGACCTTGAGCGAGCCGCGCCGGATGATCAGATCCTGGGTTCCGGTTTCGGCCACCAGGGTATCGTAGGCGTCGAACACCCCGTTGATCAGCGCCGCGATGGCGCGGCTATTGGCTTCGACCCGGCCGCGCGCCGTATTGCGCAAAAACGAAACCAGGAACGGCGCCAAGGTCGCAAGATAGCGCCAGCGGATCGCCAGCGGTCCCGTCGGGTCGGCCAGCATCTTGGGCAGCTTGCGCCAGATGCCGGGCAATGCGGTCGGCAGCACCGAACTCATGCTGATCGATCCGGCATTGCCGAACGACGTTTGCGCATCCGACCCCGGCTCGACCGGGTCGATGACGGTCACGCGGTGCCCGTCGCGCTGTAGAAAAAGCGCACAACTCATCCCGACGATCCCGGCGCCGATCACCGCGATATCGCGTGCTTCGCTCGAATTCAATTTGGTCTCCATCCGCATCTCCCCCCAGCCGCCAATTTCGACCCCGGAAGGCGAGCCGTCAAGAAGCCTCGTCGCCACCGGCGCAAAAAGTCGCCCCTTAACCGACAATTAGGCGAAATACACATTGACTATCAAGGGGCGCGCGCGGATCATGCCGCGGCGTGAAGGTAGTCAGGTGGATCGCGCGCCGGTCGCAAAATCCGCAAGATCCGCGTCAGGACGCCTTCTATTGGCCCTGGAGTAACGGCGCCTTAAATGTATTTGTATTTACCGATCGCCGAGTTGTCGGTGAACGTGTGGGTGTTCCTTGGTCTTGGCGTTGGTGTCGGGACCCTGTCTGGAATTTTCGGTGTCGGCGGCGGATTCCTGATGACGCCACTGCTAATTTTTATGGGCATCCCACCGGCGGTCGCGGTGGGCACGGAAGCCAATCAAATTCTTGCGTCGTCCGTCTCGGGCGTGTTCGCGCATTGGCGGCGCGGCAATGTCGATTTCAAGATGGGCGCCGTCCTGCTGACCGGCGGCCTTATCGGTTCCACCTTCGGGGTGTTTTTGTTCAAGATGCTGCGCGAGTTAGGCCAGATCGACCTCGTCATCATGCTATCGTATATCGTGTTTCTGGGCTCCATCGGTAGCTTGATGCTGTTCGAAAGCCTGCGCACGATGCAGCGCAGCCGGTCCCCACGCAACCGGCGCAAGCTGCACCAGCATAATTTCCTGCACGGCCTGCCCTTCAAGATGCGCTTCCGGCGCTCCAAGCTGTATATCAGCGCGCTGCTGCCGTTGCTGATCGGAACCATCGTCGGGATCCTGTCGGCGATCATGGGCGTCGGCGGCGGCTTCGTCATGGTCCCGGCGATGATCTATCTGCTGGGCATGCCGACCGCGGTGGTGGTCGGCACGTCGCTGTTCCAGATCATTTTCGTCACCGCGAACGCAACCTTCCTGCAAGCGACGTTGAACCAGACCGTCGATGTGGTCCTGGCCTTGCTGCTGATCGTCGGCGCCGTTATCGGCGCGCAGCTTGGCACCATCGTCGGCGCGAAGTTGCGCGGCGAACAATTGCGCGGATTGCTGGCGTTGATGGTGCTCTCGGTCTGCGGCAAGATCGTCTATGACCTGCTGATCACGCCGGACGAACTTTACGTTCTGACGACGGGCCTGGTGCAATGACGGCCCGGGCCATGCTATTGCTCGCCAGCCTGGCGCTGTATTTCGGCCAGGCACCGACGGCGCGGGCGGCGGAGCGGGCGCAGCCGGTCGTGGTGGATTTGTCGGAGGATTTCGTCGCCATAACCGCTGGATTCAACGGCACCGACGTGCTGCTGTTCGGTGCGACATCCGGTATCGGCGAAGTCGTGGTCGTCATCGTGGGGCCAAGCCAGCGCGCGACAGTCCGCCTCAAGGAGAAAATTGCCGGCATCTGGGTCAATGGGCGCGAGGTATCCTTCAAGGATGTCCCGGCCTTCTATCAGGTCCTGTCCACCGACACGCTCGACGAATGGCTGCCCTTGCAGGTCCGCGAGGCCAATCAAATTGGCGTGGAGTATCTGGAGATCCTGCCGGACGGCGACGTCGAACCCGCTACCGCCGCCGAATTTCGCAACGCCCTGATACGCAACAAGCAGGCCAAGGGTCATTACGGCAAGGTCGAGGACCCGC
>PTKA01000233.1 GCA_002937525.1 Alphaproteobacteria bacterium MarineAlpha10_Bin3 | reverse complement strand
TCGTGCTTGACCGCAAGCTGTCCGACAAGCGGGTGTTCCCGTCCATCGACGTCACCAAATCCGGCACCCGCAAGGAAGAACTGATCGTCGAAAAGGGTGCCTTGGCGAAAATGTGGATGTTGCGCCGGATCCTCAACCCGATGGGGGTCAATGATTCGATGGAATTCCTGCTCGAAAAACTGAAGCGGACGAAGAGCAACGACGAATTCTTCGATTCGATGAATCAGTAGGTCGAAATTCGGTGCCGGAATTCGCGATCTTGCCTAAATTTGGTATGATGGCTGTTGAATAACACTATATCTAGAAACAATCCGCCCTATGAACTTCATATGAAGTTCGTCGGGCGGGGATGCGTTTTACGCCTATTCCAGCGGCCGGCGATAGCTGTCTTCCCTATCGGCAGGGCAGAGGAGTTTCTAGGCATCATCCCTAAATTATCGGGACCGGCATTGGGCTCAGGGGCATAGGATCGTCGAACCCGTTGTCTTGCGGGCTTCCAGGTCGCGGTGGGCCTGGGCGGCGTCCTTCAAGGCGTAGCGTTGATTGATTTGGATTTTTACGCCCTTGGCGACGGCCTCGAACAACTCGTTGGCGCTGGCCAGAAGATCGTCGTGCGTGGCGGTATAGGTCATCAGGGTCGGGCGGGTAAAATACAACGACCCCTTCGCCGCCAGGGCGCCTGGATCGAAGTTCTCGATCGGTCCCGATGCGTTGCCAAACGAAACGAACAAGCCGCGCGGCGCCAGGCAGTCGAGGGTTCCTGGATAGGTGTCCTTGCCGACCGAGTCATAGGCCACCGGCACGCCCTTGCCGCCGGTGATGTCGCGCACCCGATCGACGAAGTTTTCCTCGCCATACAAGATCGTGTGATCGCAGCCATGGGCCTTCGCCAGCGCCGCCTTTTCCGGCGACCCGACGGTGCCGATGACGGTGGCGCCGAGCTGCTTGAGCCACTGGCAGGCGATCAGGCCGACGCCGCCGGCGGCGGCGTGAAACAGCACCGTTTCGCCGGCTTTCACCCGGTATGTGCTGCGGATCAGATACTGCGTCGTCATGCCTTGCAGCATCATCGCGGCGGCGGTTTCGTCGTCGATCGAATCGGGGATCGGAACCACGCGGTCGGCGGCGATGTTGCGCAACTCGGCATAGGACCCCGGCGGGCCCGAAGCATAAGCGACCCGGTCGCCGACCGCGACATTGGCGACCTTGTCGCCGGCCGCGACATTGGCGACCTTGTCGCCGACCGCCTCGATAATTCCAGCACCCTCCATGCCGATTCCGGTCGGCAATTCGAGGGGATAAAGACCACTGCGATGATAGCAATCGATGTAGTTCAGGCCGACCGCCTTGTGCCGGACGCTGACTTGTCCGGGGCCCGGTGCCGCGACATCGACTTTTTGCCAGCGCATTACCTCGGGGCCGCCCTGCTCTTGAATGACGATGGCGTGGGTCATGATTGTATCCTGTCCTGATCTGGGGTCTGGCGGCGGGTCAGCGAAGCGCCGCCGCAAAAGCATCCGTGGTTCGGCCATGCGCCAAATTCGCGGCGGCCTCGTCGTAATGAATGCCGTTATTGCGGGTGAAGGCATGATTGACGCCGGCATAGCTGTGCATGGTGACCAGGGAATGCCCGGCCAGGCCGTCGGCGAGCCGCGTTTGTGCATCCTTATCGACATATTCGTCTTCTTCGGCGATATGCAGGATCATCGGCGCGGTGATGTTCGAGGCTTCGTCGATCCGCTCGTCGATACCGACGCCGTAATAGCTGATATTGCATTGCGCATCGGAACGGCACGCCATTAAATAGGCCAGCAGGCCGCCCAGACAGAACCCGACCGTCCCCGCCTTGCCGGTGCAGGCGTCAAGGCCGCGCAGATGGGCCAGCGAGGCAATCAGGTCATCGACGCCCTTTTCGACGTCGAACCCCTGATAAAGCTTGAACGCCTGCTGCCATTCGGCTTCGGTCTGGTCGGTGATCTGGACGCCGGGTTCCTGACGCCAGAACAGGTCCGGACTGAGGGCGACAAAGCCTTGCGCGGCGAAATTGTCGCAATGCGCGCGCATGTCGGCGTTGACGCCGAAAATTTCCTGAATGGCGATGATCCCGGGACCCGATCCGCCCGCTGGAACCGCCAGATAGGCGGAAAAGTCACCGTCGCCAGTCTGTATCGTGATATCGGGCATTACGTCCCTCCTTGAAAGCGTGTGCGGTTATCCGGTGGATTGGCAATGTCAGGATATCGCGGCGGCGTGGCGTTGTCATCCGCCGTTGAGGGCCGCAGCAAAGACCGGCCCGGCTTCGTGCGCCAGCAGCTTGCGTTTGGTTGGCCGGCCGTCGCCGCCGGAGAACCCGCCAATCGACCCGCCGGCGGCCAGGACGCGGTGGCAAGGGACGATGATGGGTAGCGGATTACGGCCGCAAGCCTGGCCGACCGCGCGCGGTGCGCCGCCAATGGCTTGGGCGATGTCGCCATAGCTGCGGGTCTCGCCGAAGGGTATCGCCAGCATCGCGGCGCGGACCTTGGCCTGGAAGGGGGTTTGCGGCGCCGCCAGCGGCAGGTCGAACCCGGTGGCGCCGCCGTTGAAATAAGCCGCGAGCTGGGCCAGCGCACGGGCCAGCAACGGGGTTTCGCCGGTGGAAGCCGGGCCATCGCCGAATTTTAAGTACACGATGCAGTGCCCATCGGCGCAGACGTGCAGGGGGCCGACCGGGCTGTCGAAAATCACCGTATCCATGGCCGCCGCCTTTTCACCGGGTGGCCAAATCGGCGCGGAGCTGTTCGGGATCGCAGATCGGCGGCGAACAAACCGTGCCCTCGCAGACATAAGCGGTGGCCATGCCGCCGGTTTGTCCCTTGCCATGGGCGGGATGGGCTGTGGGCAGGGTGGCGTCAGGCGCGATCACGCTGAGGATGCGGTTCGGCAGGCTGGCGGAAAGCACGGCGCGGCGCAGCGCCTCCGTCATCGCGTCGTCCGGCGTGCCGACAATGACGATCTGCAAGGCGCGGTGCAGCAGATCGTTGCCGTTCAGCAATGTCGATAACGGGAACAGATTGCTGTCGAGCTGGCCGGAAAACGCGGCAATCGTGCGTTGCGCGTCGTCCAGATAGCGTGCGGTTCCGGTCAGATAATATAATTGCGCATAGACGGCGACCATCATGCCGTTGCCGGACGGCACGGCGTTGTCGGCGGCGGATTTCGTGCGCGCGATGAGGTTGGGCGTATCGTCGGCTGAAAGGAAGTATCCGCCGCCATCCAGATCGGCGTAATGGCGCTGGATCAACGCGACCCAGGCAATTGCCGTATCGAGGTAATCGGGATTTGCGCTGGCTTCGAATAGCGCCAGTGCTGCGCTGCACAGCGCGGCGTAATCGTCGAGCGTGGCCGGGTGGTTGAGCCGGCCCTTGCGCCAGGCGTGGCGCAGCCGGCCATCGCGTGTCATCGTGTCGCGCACAAAAGCGAAGGCGCGCGCCGCCGCATCGATCCACGCCGGTTCCGCAAATGCCATGCCGGCATGGACCAGGGCGGCAATCGTCAAGCCGTTCCAGTCGGCCAGGATCTTGTCGTCCCGGCCCGGCTGGATCCGTTTTTCCCGGATCGCCAGGAGTATTGCGCGGCAATCGTCGAGCGTTGCCTCTTCGTCGGGCGTTCCGGGCGCAATGGCGTCGAGCCGGTTAAGGATGATTTTGCCTTCCCAGTTCCCGGCCGGGCCGACATCGTAGAATTGTTTGAAAAGAGGCGCCCTTTCGCCAAGCGCATTGTCGATTTCGGCTTCGGTCCAGACGCAGAACTTGCCTTCTTCGCCCTCGCTATCGGCGTCCAGTGAACTATGGAAGCCGCCCTTGCTATCGGTCATATCGCGCATGATCCAATCGACGGTCTCCTGGACCCGCCTGGCGTAGAGGGGATCGCGGGTTTCCTGCCAGACCAACGTCAGCACGCCGATCAATTGGGCGTTGTCGTACAGCATCTTCTCGAAATGCGGCGCCAGCCATCGTTCATCCACCGAATAGCGCGCGAAACCGCCGCGTAAATGGTCGTATATCCCGCCTTGGCACATCCGGGTCAGCGACAAGGTGACCGCGTTGCGGTAGGTGCGCTGG
>PTKA01000232.1 GCA_002937525.1 Alphaproteobacteria bacterium MarineAlpha10_Bin3 | reverse complement strand
ACACGGCGCGGACGAATTCGTCGGTGAACTGGTGGTCGTTGACCAATCCGCCGTCGCGGATCGTGCAATCCAACATCCCGCAGCGCGAAAAATGGGCGCGGCGCTACCGCGAGCGCAATCTGAAACAGTTTGTCGATCTTAGTACCGCGAACCGGCCGGACTGGATCACGCATGTCATCTGGCCGGAAACCGCGGCCACTTTTTTCGTCTCCCAAAATCCGGTTCTGCGCCGCGCGATAGCCATTGTGGCGCCGCAAACCGGCCTGCTTATTACCGGCGGGCCGCGCAGCGAGCGCGATCCCCGGCGGATCATGAACGCGCTCTATGCGATCGACGGCGCCGGGGCAGTGGTGGAAACCTTCGACAAGTTTCATCTCGTGCCGTTTGGCGAATATGTGCCGCTGGCGCGCTATCTGCCGATCGAGAAGCTGACCGGCGGCAAGACCGGCTTTACGCCGGGGCCGGGACCCCGGACGCTTCGCCTGCCGGGCCTGCCGCCGGTCAGCCCGCTGATCTGTTACGAGGTTATATTTCCGGGCGCCGTCACCGACCCCGGCGACCGGCCGCAATGGCTGCTCAATCTCACCAACGACGCCTGGTACGGGGTGTCGGCCGGGCCGTATCAGCATCTGGCGCAATCGCGCGTGCGCGCCACCGAGGAAGGCTTGCCGATGGTCCGGGCCGCCTATACGGGCATCTCGGCCGTGATCGACCCCTATGGCCGGGTGTTGCAGCGGCTGGCACTCAATCAATCCGGCTATATCGACGCCAAACTGCCCAAGCCAATCGCCGCGCCGACGCTCTTTGTGCGCGCGGGCGACGGCGTCCTTGCCGGAATGGTCGCAATATTATGGGGTGTATTGGGTTGGGTGCGTCGAAAAAATCGGCGGCAAACCGCGCAATAACCTTGACGGATCGTGCGTTTCTACCGATATTCCGGTCGATTTCGCGCTGCCTGCCGGGCGGCGTTTCCAATCCACCGGTTCGAAATTAATCTTGGGGGCAATCGTGGCGAACGGCGATTTTCTGTTTACAAGCGAATCCGTTTCCGAAGGCCACCCCGACAAGGTGAGCGATAGAATTTCCGACGAGGTCGTCGATCTATTCCTTGCCGCCGATCCCCTGGCCCGGGTCGGCTGTGAAACATTATGCACGACGAACCATGTTATCGTCGCCGGCGAAGTGCGCGGACCCTCCAGCCTTTTTCGGGAAGACGGGTCGGTCGATGGCGACAAAATCGAGGAACTAACCCGCAACGCGATCCGCGAAATCGGCTACGAACAAAGCGGTTTTCACTGGCGCGATTTGAAATTCGAATGCATTTTGCATGGCCAGTCGGTCGATATCGCCCAGGGCGTCGACGCGTCGGGCAACAAGGATGAAGGGGCCGGCGATCAGGGCCTGATGTTCGGCTATGCCTGCCGCGAGACGCCCGCCTTGATGCCGGCGGCGATCCATTTCAGTCACGAAATCCTGCACACCCTTGCGCAAGCCCGCCATGCCGGCGCGATCAGCGGACTTGGACCGGATTCCAAAAGCCAGGTCACCCTGGAATATGTCGGCGGCAAGCCGGTGCGCGCGACCTCGGTCGTGGTGTCCACCCAGCATGACGAAGACCTCGATCAGCATGCGGTGCGCGAGATCGTGCGGCCCTTTGTCGAACAGGTCCTGCCCGATGGCTGGATGTGCCCGGAAGACGAATTCTACGTCAATCCGACCGGGCGCTTCGTCATCGGCGGCCCGGATAGCGATGTCGGGCTGACCGGACGCAAGATCATCGTCGATACCTATGGCGGTGCCGCACCGCATGGCGGCGGCGCTTTTTCCGGCAAGGATCCGTCCAAGGTCGACCGGTCGGCGGCCTATGCGGCCCGTTATGTGGCCAAAAACGTCGTCGCCGCCGGGCTGGCCGAGCGCTGCGTGATTCAGGTCTCCTATGCCATCGGCATCTCCAAGCCCCTGTCGGTCTATGTCGATACCCAGGGCACCGGCACTGTCGATGACGCCAGACTGACCGGCGCGATACAAGAGGCGCTCGACCTCAGCCCGCGCAATATTCGCGAATATCTGAAGCTCAGCCGGCCGATCTATGTGCCGACCTCGGCCTATGGGCATTTCGGCCGCGAGCCCCGCGAGGATGGCGGGTTTTCGTGGGAACGCACCGATCTTGTCGAGGCGCTGAAGGCAGCATTGAGCTGACCGGGACAGCGTGCCGTCACATTCGGACGAAATCAGGCGGATATTCTATGGCCGCCGCCGGGGGCGCAAGCTGCACGCGGCCAAGCGCCAGCTCATGGCCGCGACGTTGCCCCGGTTCGCCATCGGCCTCGACGCCGGGCTGAAGCACCCCCATAACCTGTTCGATCCGCCGCCGGCCCGGTTGTGGCTGGAAATCGGCTTTGGCACCGGCGAGCATCTGGCCGCCCAGGCGCAGGCGCACCGCGATATCGGAATGATCGGCTGCGAGCCGTTTCTGAACGGCGTTGCCGCATTGGTCGAGACGATCGAGCGGAACGCGCTGCACAATATCCGCATTTATCCCGACGATGTGCGCGACCTGCTGGACGCCCTGCCCGATGCGTCGATCGAGCGCTGTTTCATTCTGTTCCCGGACCCCTGGCCGAAGCGGCGGCATCATCGCCGGCGGTTTATCGGCGCGGCCAATCTCGATGCGCTGGCGCGGGTTCTGTGCGACGGTGCGGAATTGCGGCTGGCCAGCGACCATCGCGGTTATGTCCGCTGGACGCTTTTCCACACGCTCGCTCACGGCGCCTTCGAATGGACCGCGCGCGGCCCGGCGGATTGGCGCCAACGCACCGATGACTGGCCGGCGACGCGCTACGAAGCCAAGGCGCTGGCCCGCGGCGACGAATGTTGCTATCTGCGGTTTTCGCGCCGTTCGCGCTCTTTGGTACAAAAAATTGACGACGGCAACACAGATGCATTGCCGCCGTCGACCCGTTGATCGACGCCTGTTTGGGAGGGGCAGGGTGGGCAATCGATCAACGATATGACGCTATTATCGGCGATTGATGCGATTGCTTCAGTGATGCCGGTCACACGGGCGTATTTTTCTTTCGGATAGCCGATTGCGCGCGTAGGCTTCGACGATGAATTTTGCGCGAAAACCGCGCCCGCCGCGCAAGATCACGGCCCAATCCATCGACGCGGCGGCGCTGGCCTATTTACACCGCTTTGCTACTTCGGCGGAAAACCTGCGCGCCGTCTTGATGCGCCGGGTCCGGCGTTCAACTAATACAACCTCCCACAACCCCCACAATCTCGCAATGAATGGTGCGACGATTGTTGTTACCTTTTATACAATCCAACCCCAAGACCCCCGTCCCACGCCCTGTGATTGCAATTCGGGTTCCACGGCGGCGAGAAATTGGATTTTTGAAATTCGCCTAACCCTTCAGACTGCCTACATCATTACGACGCGGGTATGATTCCTCCTCTAACAATTGTGTTTGCAGTGGACCCCGACAGGCTACTGCAGCGCTGTGGTGGTTTATTCGTAACTTTTCAGATTCTGTGGTAGGTTAAGGTATAAAGAAGTATGTGTTCACCATTTTGGTATTAAGCCTGTGCCTGACTGAGTTGGGTCAGGTGTCTTCTCGGATGCACATCTGGGAACGTGAAATGGTTGAGAGCAGAACCAAGAGAGGGGGTCTGTTGGTGTTGTGGGTCGAGAAAGGGGACCGTCGGTTGCTGCAGGAGCTTGAAGCTATGCGCCCTCGGAGCGGATTAGATCAGCAGCCTCACACCCTGCGTAGTAGAAAACATGTACAACCCCAACCTGACAGAAATTCGGAATGTAGTGGGTACTATCATAAAAGCCTATCTGAAGGCGGGAAGGTAAGAGAACTACAAATGGAAGAAAAGAAAAACAGCCGTGAATCCCTTCTCACATACGAAAAAACTGGTAATGAAAGATAAACTACAATTGAACAAGAAACTCGTCATTGGGGCGAGCGTGATTCTGATATGCGGAGTGGTAGCTGCGTATTTTGGCCTGACGGATGAACTGCAACTGATTGAAGATCAGGTTGCCGAAGCTCCCCGTCCGGTGCGGGACTTGGAATTCACCAAGCAACACAAGTTTGTAAAAC
>PTKA01000231.1 GCA_002937525.1 Alphaproteobacteria bacterium MarineAlpha10_Bin3 | reverse complement strand
TGACGGCGCCCGCGATCTGCTGCGCGCCGCCGGCGTGCCGATCGCAGCACCCAGCGCCAACCCGTCCGGCGCCATCAGCCCGACAAGCGCCGCCCATGTCGCAGCGGCGTTCGGCGACCAGATCGCGATCATCCTCGATGGCGGGCCGTGCACGCTGGGCCTTGAATCGACCGTGATCGACATGTCGACCGAAACCCCGGCACTGCTGCGCGCCGGCGGCGTCACATTGGAGGCGCTGGAGGCGGCATTGGATATGCGCCTTGAGGTGGCCCAAAGCGACGATGTTGCACCCAGATCGCCGGGCCAGATGCACAGCCATTACGCGCCGTCCCGGCCACTGCGCATGAACGCCCGGTCAGCCAATCCCGGGGAGGCGCTGCTAGGTTTCGGTCCGGCCGAAGATTGCGCCTTCAACCTCAGCCCGAGCGGCGATGTGCGCGCAGCGGCGGCGAACCTGTTCCACGCCCTGCACCTTCTGGACAAGCCGCCCTGGACCGGCATCGCGGTCATGCCGGTGCCCAAAGAAGGCCTTGGCCGCGCCATCAACGACCGTTTGCGCCGCGCGGCCGCCATCCCGGCAAGCCCATTACCGCGAAGTCAGACTTAAGCCGCACGCTGCGCAAACCGGTTCCGGCCCGGCTTTCCTTCACCGGCAATGTTGGGTCGAATTACAAGCCGGGCCGCCTATGTTAGATAAAGTCCAACAGGAACCGTCCGAGTATTCGTCATGCCAGTCACGGAAGACAATTCGCAAATTCTGGCGGCGTTGGCGCGCATCAAGCAGGTGCTTGGGCCGCAGGGTTGGATCAACGATCCCGATGCGGCGGCGCCGTTCCTGGCCGACGAACGTGGCATGTTCGAGGGGGCTTGCGCGCTGGTGGTGCGGCCGTCCTCGACGGCGCAGGTGGCAAAGATCGTCGGCATCTGCGCCCAAGCCGGTATTCCCGTCGTGCCCCAGGGCGGCAATACCGGCCTGGTCGGCGCCGGCATTCCCAACCCGGCCGACGGCGCCGTGCTGGTCAGCCTCGGGCGGATGAACCGGATCCTGGACATCGATCCGCTCGGCTATACGATCACGCTCGAAGCCGGCTGCATCCTGGCCAATATCCAGGCGGCGGCGGCCAAGGTGGACCGGATGTTCCCGCTCAGCCTTGGCGCGGAGGGTACCTGCCAGATCGGCGGCAATCTTTCGACCAACGCCGGCGGAGTGAATGTGCTTCGCTATGGCAATGCGCGCGAACTGGTGCTCGGGCTCGAAGTGGTGTTGCCCGACGGCCGCGTCTGGGACGGGCTGAAGCGGCTGCGCAAGGACAATACGGGTTACGATCTGAAGCAGCTTTATATCGGCGGCGAGGGCACGCTTGGCATCATCACGGCGGCGGTCTGCAAGCTGTATCCGCGACCGCGCGACGTACAAACCGCGATGGTCGCGCTGGCCGGCCTCGATGCGGCGCTGGCGCTGCTGGCCCGCGCGCGCGACGCCAGCGGCGACCGGGTCACCGGTTTCGAGCTGATCTGCCGCACCCCCTTTGCCGCCGCCATAACCCATATCCCAGGCGTGCGCGATCCGCTGGCGCAACAATACGATGCCTATGTTCTGTTCGAGTTGACCGGCGCCAGCGCCGATAGCGGCATGAAGGACACCCTGGAATCGATCCTCGCCGAAGCCTTGGAGAGCGGCGAGATACACGATGCGGTAATCGCGCAATCCGATGCGCAGCGCGCCGATTTCTGGCGTCTGCGCGAAGCCGTGGTCGAGGCGCAGAAATTCGAAGGCCCCAGCGTCAAACACGATGTATCGGTCGCGGTCAGCCGGGTGCCCGCCTTCATCCGCCGGGCCAACGCAGCGATGGAAAAGATCGTGCCCGGTGCGCGCCCTTTCGCCTTCGGCCATTTCGGCGACGGCAACATCCATTACAACATCGCCGGGCCACGCGGCATGGCGGACGCGAAATTTCTCGCCATGCGCGCGCCTGTCACCGCCGCCATTTACGACATCATCGTCGATATGGGCGGTTCGTTCAGCGCCGAACACGGCGTCGGACAATTGAAGCTGGACGAGATGGCGCGCTACAAAAACCCGCTGGAACTGGATATGATGCGCCGCGTCAAGGCAGCACTCGATCCAGCCAATATCATGAACCCCGGCAAGATGCTGAAAACCTCACAAGAGCGGACAAAACCATGATCCCCTATAACGCGCCGATCCGCGATATGCGCTTCGTGATGCACGATCTTGGCCTGCTGGATACGGTTCGCGTCCTGCCCGGATGCGAAGACGCCAGCGCCGATCTGGTCGATGCCGTGCTGGTGGAAGCCGGCAAGCTGGCCGGCGGGATGCTAGCGCCCATCAACGCTACCGGCGACGCGCAAGGGACGGTGCTGGAAAACGGCGTGGTGCGCAGCGCGGACGGTTTCGCCGACGCCTACCGCGCCTATGTTGCGGGCGGCTGGAACGCCATTCCCTTCGATCCGGCGGCCGGCGGACAGGGTTTGCCCTGGCTGGTCGCGCTGGCGGCGGAAGAAATGTGGCTTTCGGCAAACACCGCCTGGGCGCTGTGCCCGATGCTGACCACCGGTTCGGTCGAACTGCTGTCGGCACACGGCACAGCGGCGCAAAAAGCGACCTACCTGGAAAAGCTGGTGTCGGGCGAATGGACCGGCACGATGAACCTCACCGAACCGCAGGCCGGATCGGACGTCGGCGCGCTGCGCTGCCGCGCGGAGCCGGACGGCGATCATTACCGGATCATTGGCCAGAAGATTTTCATCACCTGGGGCGAACACGATATGACCGACAATATCGTCCATATGGTGCTGGCCCGCATACCGGACGCGCCGCCGGGCAGCAAGGGGATATCGCTGTTCATCGTGCCAAAATTCCTGGTCAACCAGGACGGTTCGCTGGGCGCGCGCAACGATCTGCGCTGTGTCTCGCTGGAACACAAGATGGGCATCAACGCATCGCCGACCTGCGTCATGTCGTTTGGCGACGACGGCGGCGCAATCGGCTACCTCATCGGCGACGAGAACCGCGGGCTGAACTGCATGTTCACCATGATGAACAACGCCCGCATCAATGTCGGCCTGTCGGGGCTGGCGATCGCGGAACGCGCCTATCAGCAGGCGCGCGACTTCGCGCGTGAACGCATCCAGGGCAAAGCCGCCGACGGCGCGCCGCTGCCGATCATCCGCTATCCCGATGTGCGGCGCATGTTGCTGACCATGAAGGCGTCAATCGAAGCGATGCGGGCGCTGGTCTTCGACGCCGCGGCGACCCTCGACCGCGCCAAGCGAAGCGATGATTCGGAAACCCGCATCGAGGCGCAAAGCCGGCTCGACCTGCTGACCCCGGTGGTCAAGGCGTGGTGTACCGATCTCGGCGTCGAGATCGCCTCGCTTGGCGTGCAGGTGCATGGCGGCATGGGCTTTATCGAGGAAACCGGCGCGGCGCAGCATCTGCGTGATTCCCGCATCGGCCCGATCTATGAAGGCACCAACGGCATCCAGGCGGCCGATCTGGTGGCGCGCAAGGTGCTGCGTGACGGCGGTGCGGCGGCAAAATCCTATATCGCGGAATTACAGGCGCTGGACGGACTTCTGGCGGCATCGGACGACGAGACCCTGGCGGCGATCCGCCGGCATCTTGGCGCAGCGGCCGAGGCGCTGGACGCGGCCACCGGCTGGCTTCTGGAATTCGCCGAAATCGACCATGCGCTGGCCGGGGCGACGCCCTATCTGCGGTTGTTCGGCACCGTTGCCGGCGGCGCGATGATGGCGCGCAGCGCCCTTGCCGCGCAATCGGCACTGCGGAACGGCGGCGACGACCATGATTTTTACCGCGCCAAACTAACCACCGCCCGGTTCTACGCCGAAAACATCCTGCCTTTGGCTGGCGCCCTGGTGGCACCGGTCTGCGAAGGGCACGGCGCGGTCCTGGCCTTCGCCGAGGATCAGTTTTAGGGTGCCACGATAAAAATTATGCTGAGATAGTAATCGCCTTACAATTTAGCCAATTAGAGCATGTTCCGATCAAGTTTAGACGTATCCGGCGTTTCTGAAGTAATTGCTGCATTCCTGTGGCGGGAAGCGATCGAGCAAGTGGCCAATCGTGT
>PTKA01000230.1 GCA_002937525.1 Alphaproteobacteria bacterium MarineAlpha10_Bin3 | reverse complement strand
GACCGCGTCAAATTCACGATCGCCCCCTTGCTGGCGTGATAGGCGGCGTTGGGGTACAGGCCGCCGCCGGTCAATCCCATGATCGAGGCGACCATGACGATGGCGCCCTGCCTGGCGGCTTCCATATGTCTGCCGACGGCGCGCGCGCAATAGAACTGGCCGTTCAAATTGACATTCACCACCCGGTCCCAGTCTTCGGTGCTGATTTCGGTGCTGCGGTAGCGCACGCTGATGCCGGCATTGTTGACCAGAATATCGATGCGTCCGTGGTCTGCGGCGACGCGCCCGGCCACCGAATCGACCCGGGCCGGATCGGTAATATCCAAACCATGCGCCTGCGCCATGCCGCCGCCCGACGTTATTTCGGCGGCCACGGTCTGCGCCGCCGCCGCGTCGATATCGGTGACCGCAACGATTGCGCCGGCCTGGGCGAGCGCGTGGGCCGTCGCCCGGCCGATCCCCGATCCGCCACCGGTAACAATCGCAACCCTGCCATCGAGCCGGATTTGCGCCATAAAATCCGTCATTCTAGACGACTCCTTTAATCTACATCGATGGCGGGTCGGCGGCGATTGCCTGCCGCGCCAGGCTGGTATCGACACAGGTTTCATAATCCGCGCCGGTTGCGATCAGCCCGCCGGACAGACAGGATTGCCGCAGCAGATCGAATCCGTTACGCGGCAGGACCGGGTTGGTGTTCCAGATTCCGAGCGACCGGTAGCGGGCGATGCAGGCGATGAGGATTTCCGGCGCGAGGTCGGGGAAAAACGATGCGATCGTCTTGGCGACCTCGGCGTCGGGCGTGGCATGCAGCCATATTTGGGTCCGGTATATGGCCCGGGTCATCGCCAGCAGGGATTGTGGATCGTCGTTCAGCATGCGCCGGGTGGTATAGAGCGTGGTATAGGCGCATGGTCCGCGCGTTGCCGCCGCGTACCAGATATGCCCGATGCCGTCGCGGATCAGGTGTTCGGCATAGGGTTGGAAGACCTGGATCGCATCCAGCGATCCGATGCGCAGCGCCGCTTCGTTTGCGGCCATGGTCTGGTCGCCGACCCGCTCCACCATCGCCGGGTCAAGACCATGCGCGCGCAGGTCTTCTTGCAAGCACATCCAGGGCGTCGGGACCTCGGCGACGGTGCCGATGCGCGGGCCGATCAGATCCCTGAGTTGGAAATTGGCGCGCGGTTCGCGGCCGATCACAAAGAACGGATCGCGGGTTACCGCCTCGCAGAACGCGACCAGGCCGCAATCCGGGTTCTGGTCGTAGGTAAGCTGAATGCGCATCGGCCCGCCCCAGGAAACATCGGTGGCCCCGCTGAGCAATCCGCTCGCCGTCTGCTCGGGTCCGGACGGGGTCTTGAGTTCGACATCGACCCCTTCCGCGCCATAGGCGTCGAGCGCGTGGGCGGCGTAGAACGGGGTATAGAAAACGGCGCGAAAGGTTTCGAACAGGGTAATCGCCATCTTGGCCGCCTTGCGGGATTGTCGAACGCGTCCTATCTAGTTGCAGCGTTCAAACGATTGACAGGAAGGGTTTACCGGATGATCGAACTATACACATGGCCGACGCCCAATGGACACAAGGTTCATATCATGCTCGAAGAATGCGGCCTCGAATACGATATTCATCCGATCGACATCGGCGCCGGCGACCAATTCGACCCGGAATTCCTCAAGATCAGCCCGAACAACAAGATGCCGGCGATGGTCGATACTGACGGTCCGGACGGCGCGCCGGTTTCGATCTTCGAATCCGGGGCGATATTATGGTATCTGGCCGAAAAGACCGGAAAATTCATCCCCAGCGACCCGCGCGGCCGCATCGAAACGCTGCAATGGCTGATGTTCCAGATGGGCGGGATTGGACCGATGCTGGGTCAGGCGCATCATTTCCGCAATTATGCGCCGGAACGCATTCAATACGCCTATGACCGCTATACCAACGAAGCCGGCCGGCTTTACCGGGTGGTCGACCGGCGGCTGGAAGAGTCGCCCTGGACGGCCGGAAACCAGTACGGCATCGTCGATATGGCGATTTTCCCCTGGTTGCGGTCGCATGAAAACCAGGGCCAGGATCTGAACGATTATCCGGCATTGAAGCGCTGGTACGAGGCGATTGAAGCGCGCCCGGCGGTCGTGCGCGGCGTCGCGGTACTGGCCGACCGGCGGCGCCCGGCCGGCCACAGCAAGGAAGCCTGGGAGATCATGTTCGGCGCCAAGCAATACGAGAAGCGGTAGTTCCACAGCAAATCCCGAGCGAACTTGTTCGCGGCGACGAATTTGCGAAAGACGACCCTACCGCGCGCTGCCGGTATAGGGCGAGACATCGCGCGTATCCAGGATCAGATGGATCAGCGCCGGGCCGTCATGCGCCATCGCCGCGCTCAAGGCATCGGCGAATTCCGCCGTCTTTTGGACGCTGAAGGCGGCCATGCCGTAGCCTTCGGCCAGGGTGGCGAAATTCGGACTTTTCAGCCGCGTGCCGAAATCCCGGTCGCCGAAGCGCTTTTGCTGATAGACCAGGATCGAGCCCCAGGCCGCGTTGTCGCAGACGATGATCTTGACGGCCAGATTTTCCTGCACGATCGCCGCCGCTTCATGCCCGGTCATCAGGAATCCGCCATCGCCGATCCAGGCGAATACCATCCGGTCGGGTGCGGCGATTTGCGCGCCGATAGCGCCCGGCAAGCCATAGCCCATCGCGCCCGAGATCGGGCCAAGATTGCAATAGGGTTTGTGAAAACGGTAAAAGCGCTGAATCCAGCGGCCAAACGTGCCGGCATCCGATGACAGGATGGTGTCGTCCGGTACCTGGCGCATGAAGGTCTGGATGATGCCCGACATATCGACATCGCCGTGAATTTCAAGGTCGCCGGGTTCGGCATAAGCGGCCTCCTTGGCGTGAATGGCGTCGCGCCAGGCGATCCGCGCGGCCGGCGGCGGCGTTTCCGCCAGTGCGGCGCTCAGCGCGGTCATGGCCGGTCCGGCCAGGCTGCCGATCGCGACATCGACCTGCCATTGCGAAAATACCGCCGCGTCGGGGTAGATCATGACGACTTTTTGGTCGTCGCGCAGCAGGGTGTAGTCCGCCGTCGTCACGCTGTCGAAGCGGCAGCCGATATTGACGATCAAATCGCAATCCGCCAGGGCTTCCGACTGAAACGGCAGCCGGTTGAGCGCCAGTTGCCCGAAAAAAGCGGGGTTATCGTTGTCGATCACATCCTGCTGCCGGTAGGCGGTGAGAACGCCGGCGCCGCTCGCCGCCGCCAGTTGCGCCAATGCCTCGCCCTGGTTTTCGATCGCGATCATTTCGCCGGCCAGCAGGATCGGAAAGCGGGCATTGCGGATCATCTGCGCCGCCGCCGCCACCGCGTCCGGATCGGCGCCCATCGTGACCGGTGCGGCCGGTTTGGGAATGCGCGCGACGCCGGTCTCCCCGTCCAGGATATCGCGCGATACCACGCAGACCACCGGGCCGGGCCGGCCGCTGACGGCAAGGTCGAGCGCCCGCGCCGTGACCGCGGCGACTTCGTGGAAGGAATGGACTTCCAGCACTGCCTTGGCGACCGGCGCGTACATCAGCCGATAGTCGATTTCCTGGAACGCCTCGCGGCCCTTCATGTCCTTTGGAATATCGGCGATGAACAGGACGAAAGGCCGGCTTGCCTGCATCGCATTGTGGACGCCGATGACCGCGTTCGATGCGCCCGGCGCGCGTGAAACGAACATGCAGGCGGGGATACGGCTGATGCCGGCATAGGCGTCGCAGGCGAAGGCGGCGGCGGATTCAAGCCGGGTCGGAATCGAGCGGATCCGGTTCTGGACCCGGCTAAGCGCGTCCAGCACCGTGACAAAAGTGCCGCCGGGGACGAAAAACACCGCCTCGATTCCCCGCGACAACAGGGTCTCGACGAGTATTTCGCCGCCGTTCATTTCGCCATTTTCCATTACGCCCTGCTTCCTTGATGAAAATCCCGGGCAGCAGGTTCGGGTCCTTTGGAAAATACGCTGTACCGCCGGTCGCAGCCGCCAGGGTCGCCATGATCCGCGGCGCGGTGTTGCCGTGCGGAAATACGGTCACGGTGGAGATGGTGATCTTCGCGTTAACGTACCCCTGAATCAAAGCTT
>PTKA01000023.1 GCA_002937525.1 Alphaproteobacteria bacterium MarineAlpha10_Bin3 | reverse complement strand
GCGCGGCGCCGGCGGTATTGCTGTCCGGCCACCATGAGAATATCCGTGCCTGGCGTCTGGCCCAGGCGGAACGTATCACGCGCGAGCGGCGGCCGGACCTTTGGGACCGGTATGTCGCCAGCGCCAAGTAAACAAGAACGAGGACAAGCCCATGAACATCATCGAACAACTCGATAAAGAACAGCTCGACATTCTGGTCGCCAAGCGCGACGTCCCCGAATTTCAGGCGGGCGATACCTTGCGGATTCACGTGAAGGTGACCGAAGGCACCCGCGAGCGCGTCCAGATATTCGAAGGGGTGTGCATCGCGCGCAAGAATGCCGGCATCAACAGCGCGTTCACCGTGCGCAAGATCAGCTATGGCGAGGGCGTGGAACGGATCTTCCCGCTATACAGCCCGCGCATCGACCGGATCGAAGTGGTCCGGCGCGGCGTCGTGCGGCGCGCCAAGCTGTATTATTTGCGCGGTCTGCGCGGAAAATCCGCCCGAATCGCCGAACGCGCCACCGTGCACCGCGATCCCGCCAAGGCGGATTCGACACAAATATAACCATGGCTTTCCCACGCGAATGAATTCTATTCAAGGCGATGTGAGGGAATGTCGTTTGCCAGCGGGGTGTTGTGGCGGTATTGATGACTTTCACTCATAGCCAATGAGAAGAGGGCAACATGGCCAAGCCGCGCACATTGTTTGACAAGATCTGGGATAGCCACGTCGTCGATGTCCAGGAAGGCGGCGCCTGTCTGCTGTATATCGACCGGCATCTTGTCCATGAAGTCACCAGCCCGCAGGCCTTCGAGGGACTGCGCAACGCCAACCGCCCGGTGCGCCAAATCGACAAGACGCTGGCCGTCATCGACCACAATATCGCGACCACGCGCGGCGGGGAAATCGAAGAAGATTCCCGCCTGCAAATCGACACCTTGCGCGCGAACATCACTGAGTTCGGCGTCGAGCTTTTCGAAGTCGACGATCCGCGCAACGGGATCGTGCATGTCATCGGCCCGGAACAAGGCTTCACCTTGCCGGGCAATACCATCGTGTGCGGCGACAGCCATACCGCGACCCATGGCGCGTTCGGCGCGCTGGCGTTCGGCATCGGCACCTCGGAAGTCGAACATGTACTGGCGACGCAGACCGTGATCCAGGCGCCGGCCAAGAATATGCGCATCACCGTAACCGGCGAATTGCCGTTTGGCTGCACGGCCAAGGATCTGGTGCTGGCGATCATCGGCAAGATCGGCACCGCCGGCGGCACCGGCCATGTCATCGAATTCGCCGGCCCCGCGATCCGCGCCTTGTCGATGGAAGGCCGCATGACGGTGTCCAACATGACCATCGAAGGCGGTGCGCGCGCCGGCCTGATCGCGCCGGACGAAACCACCTTCGAATACCTCATGGGACGGCCGATGTCGCCCAAGGCCGGCGGCTGGGAACAGGCGGTGGCTTATTGGAAGACGCTGCCATCCGACGAAGGCGCTGTATACGACAAGGAAGTGACCCTCGATATTACGGATCTCGTGCCGCAGGTCACCTGGGGCAACAGCCCGCAGGACGTGGTGCCGATTACCGGAAGCGTGCCCGACCCGAAGGATGCGCAATCGCAACATGAACGGGAATCGATGCAGCGCGCGCTGGACTATATGGGTCTGCAAGCCGGCACCAGGATGTGCGACGTTGCGATCGACACCGTGTTCGTGGGGTCGTGCACCAATGGCCGGATCGAGGATATCCGCGCCGCCGCCCAGATCGCCAAGGGCCGCCATGTCGCCGAGGGCATGCGCGCCCTTATCGTGCCCGGCTCCGGCCTGATCAAGGAACAGGCGGAATCGGAAGGGCTGGATAAAATTCTGCTCGATGCCGGATTCGAGTGGCGCGAACCCGGCTGTTCGATGTGCCTGGCGATGAATACCGACCGGCTGCAACCCAAGGAACGCTGCGCTTCGACCTCGAACCGGAATTTCGAGGGCCGGCAGGGGCGCGGCGGCCGCACCCATCTGGTCAGTCCCGCCATGGCGGCGGCGGCGGCGATAACCGGCCACCTGACCGACGTGCGCGAATTGATGCGCGACGAAGGAGTATAGGCGATGGAAAAGTTCAACACGCTGACCGGCGTCGCGGCGCCGATGGACATGATCAATATCGATACCGACAAGATCATTCCCAAGCTGCATCTGCGCACCATCAAGCGGACCGGGCTTGGCAAGGTCCTGTTCGACGAGATGCGCTTCGAGGAAGACGGTACGGAAAAGCCGGATTTCATCCTCAACAAGGAACTTTACCGCAACGCCAAAATCATCGTCGCCGGCGATAATTTCGGCTGCGGGTCGTCGCGCGAACATGCCCCCTGGGCGCTGCTCGATTTCGGTATCCGCTGCGTGATCTCCACCAGCTTCGCCGATATTTTCTACAACAACTGTTTCAAGAACGGCATTCTGCCGATCCGGGTGAAGAAAGCAGAGCTCGAAGCGCTGATGGCCGACGCCAGCGACGCGGAAAACCCCGAACTGACGATCGATCTGAATGACATGGTGATCCGCCGCCCGAACGGTCCAACGGTGTCCTTCGAGCTGGAAGAATACCGCCGCCATTGCCTGCTCGAAGGGCTCGACGATATCGGCCTCACGATGCAGAAAAAAGCCGCCATCGACGATTTCGAGGCCAAGCAGGCGTTGCGTGAACCCTGGCTATATGCCGCGGCCCAGTGAAACAGGGCCGGACATTATTCGATAAAATCTGGGACGCGCATGTCGTCGATGTCAGCGACGACGGGCTGTATCTGATCTATGCCGACCGGCATATGATGATGGAAATGCAGCCGCAGGCCTTTGAAGGCTTGCGCCAGGCGGGCCTCACGGTACGGTGCCCGGACAAGACCCTGGGCGTCATGGATCATGTCGTGCCGACCATTGGCCGCGATAAGGAAATCGCCGATCCGGTCGCCCGGCGGATGGTGGAACAGTCGCTTGTCGATTACCGGGAATTCGGCGTCGAATTGATCGATTTGCTGGATGACCGGCAGGGCATCGTCCATATCGTCGCCCCGGAACAAGGCATAACCTTGCCGGGAATCACGCTGTTCTGCGGCGACAGCCATACCGCCACCAATGGCGCCTTGGGCGCTTTCGCCATGGCGGTCGGCACGTCCGAGGTCGAACATATCCTGGCCACCCAGAGCGTCTATATCGCGCGGCCCAAGACCATGCGGATAAGCATCGATGGCGAACTGCCGGTCGGCTGCACGGCAAAGGATATTATCCTTGCCATTATCGGCCGGATCGGTACCGCCGGCGGCACCGGGTACGTTATCGAATATGCCGGATCGGCGATCCGCGCCCTGAGCATGGAAGGCCGCATGACGGTGACCAACATGACGGTGGAAGCCGGCGCGCGCGTCGGCATGATCGCACCGGACGAAAAAACATTCGACTATGTGAAAGGCCGGCCGCACGCGCCCAAGGGGGCCGCCTGGGATCAGGCAATGGCCTACTGGAAGACCTTGCCAAGCGACCCGGACGCGGTCTTTGACACGGAAATCGTGTTCGACGCCAACGATATAGCACCGCAGGTGACCTGGGGCACCAGTCCCGAAGAAGTCGTCCCGATCGACGGCCGTGTGCCGGACCCGGCCGATGCCGCCGACCAGGACCGGCGCGCCATGATGCAGCGTTCGCTCGATTACATGGGCCTTGAAGCCGGCATGGCGATGACGGATATCGCTGTTGACGCCGTCTTCATCGGGTCATGCACCAACAGCCGGATCGAAGACCTTGAAGCGGCGGCGGCGGTAGCGCGTGGCCGGCATGTTGCGGACGGAATGCGGGCGCTGGTCGTTCCGGGCTCCGGTCCGGTCAAGCGCGAAGCCGAATTGCGCGGCCTGGACAAGATATTCGTGGCTGCGGGATTCGAATGGCGCGAACCCGGCTGTTCGATGTGCGTCGCCATGAATGGCGACAACCTTGAACCCGGCCAGCGTTGCGCATCGACCTCGAACCGCAATTTCGAGGGCCGGCAGGGCCGTGGCGGCCGCACCCATCTGGTCAGTCCGGCAATGGCGGCGGCGGCGGCAATAACCGGGCGCCTGACCGACGTTCGAAAACTATAGGCGATAATTCAAAGGGTTAATCATGGCGGCGAACAAGTCCATTCTCATCCTGGCCGGTGACGGCATCGGGCCCGAGGTCATGGTTCAGGTGCGCCGGGTCATCGACTGGTTCGACAAGCGCCGCGAGGTTACGTTCGAAGTCGCCGAAGGTCTGGTCGGCGGTGCCGCGTATGACGCCCATGGCACGCCGCTCACCGATGAGACGCTGGCCGATGCGATGGCGTGCGATGCGGTGCTGTTCGGCGCCGTTGGCGGGCCGAAATACGACGATGCGCCGCGTGCGCTGCGCCCGGAAATGGGCTTGCTGCGGCTGCGCAAGGAACTCGACCTGTTCGCCAATCTGCGCCCGGCGATCGCCTTCGAATCGCTGCTCGACGCGTCCAGCCTGAAGCCGGAGGTGATCCGCGGCCTGGATCTGCTGATCGTGCGGGAATCGACCAGCGGGGTTTATTTCGGCGAACCGCGCGGCATCGAGACCATGCCCGACGGCAGCCGTCAGGCGGTCGATACCCAGTTCTATACCGATGCGGAAATCACCCGCGTCGCCGCCGCCGCCTTCGATCTGGCCCGGCAACGGCGCGGCAAGGTGACTTCGGCCGAGAAAGCCAACGTCATGGAAACCGGCGTGCTGTGGCGCGAAGAGGTCACCAAGCTGCACGCGGATTCCTACGCCGATGTCGAACTCGAACATATGTACGCCGATAATTGCGCGATGCAGCTGGTGCGCGCGCCGACCCAGTTCGATGTCATCCTCGCCGATAATCTGTTCGGCGATATCCTGTCCGATTGCGCGGCGATGCTGACCGGATCGCTCGGCATGTTGCCTTCGGCGACCCTGGGTGCTGCCGATGACAGCGGCCGCCGCCGGGCGCTCTACGAGCCGGTCCATGGCAGCGCCCCCGACATCGCCGGCACCGGTGCCGCCAATCCGCTCGCCTGCCTGCTGAGCTTCGCCATGCTGCTGCGGTTTTCCTTCGATCTGGAAGAAGACGCGAAACTGATCGAAAATTCGGTCGCCAATGTCCTGAATTCCGGTATTCGCACCGCCGATATCATGGGCGCCAATTCGTCGCGCGTCTCGACCGGCGTCATGGGTGACGCCATTCTGCGCGAACTCGACAAGCAGGCGGCCTGACCGCTACGGCGTCAGCCCGCCGGCCTCGACGATGAAATCGACGATGGTTTGCAGGCCGTCGCCGGCCTTGATCTGGGTGAAAACGAACGGGCGTTTACCGCGCATCTTCTTGGAATCCCGTTCCATCACCCCAAGGTCGGCGCCGACATACGGCGCCAGGTCGGTCTTGTTGATGACCAGAAGGTCGGATCTCGTGATGCCCGGACCGCCCTTACGCGGGATCTTGTCGCCAGCCGATACATCGATCACATAGATCGTCAAGTCGGCAAGTTCGGGCGAAAACGTGGCCGCCAGATTATCGCCGCCGCTTTCGATGAAGACCACGTCCAGGCCGGGAAACCGCGCCGTCATATCGGCGATCGCGGCCAGGTTCATCGAGGCGTCCTCGCGGATCGCGGTATGCGGGCAGCCGCCGGTCTCCACGCCGACGATGCGTTCGGCGGCCAGCGCGCCGGAACGGGTGAGAAACTCCGCATCCTCGCGGGTATAGATGTCGTTGGTGATGGCGGCCAGGTTGTAGGTTGCGCGCATCGCCTTGCACAGCCCGTCCAGCAAGGCCGTCTTGCCCGACCCCACCGGCCCGCCGATACCCACTCTTAAAGGGTTGCTCATGATCGAAATAACCTTGTGTATTGGGTTTCATGTTGGGTGGAATGCCAATCGACGGCCAGCGCGGCGCTGCCCAGATCGTCGGGCTGGCGTTGTAGCGCTGCCGCCACGGCATCGATAATACGCGCTTCCAGCGCCGCCAGCGCGCGTTGCCCGTCGGTCTGGCCCAGCGGCACCAGCCGCATTGCCGCTGATACCAGATTGGCGGCAAAGGCGTTCAGATAGGCGACCAGGGCGGGGCGTAACGCGATGCCGGCCAGGCCGCACGAATATCCGACGGCGACCGGATAGGGCGGCTCCCGCCCGCTGCGGTCCAGCGCTTCGCGCCACGCGGTCAGGCGGTCATGCGGCCAGACCTTCAGCATTGTATCCAGGAAGGCGCGGCCCTGGGCGGTGCTTTCCAACGCCAATTCGGCGGTGCCGCGCTGCGCGGCACCGCGTTCCACGGCCCAAATCAGGCGTTGGTCGTCCAGCACTGCCTCATGGGCGGCGCGGAACAGGGCTGCATCGACCCGCACCGCGCCGAATTCCAGGATACCGTCGATCCATCGGATCAGGGCTGGCGCGTCGCCGATGCCGCCGCTTTCGACCGCATGTTCCAGGCCATGGGAAAAGGCAAATGCGCCGACCGGAAATCCCGGCGACAGCCACGTCATTAGCCGGGCCAGACCCGGATCAGTGAGCATGGCCGTGACCCGGCGCATAGGCCCCGCCTTCCGGCTGGAACGGCGCGTTGCGTTCGGTGGCGCTGGCCCCCAGCCCCTGCGCCATGGCGACCAGGACATGGTCATGGGCAATGCGCAGGACGCCGCCGGGCAACACCTGAACCGGCGTGTGCCGGTTGCCGATATGCCAGGCCAGGCGTAGCGCATCGGCCGGATCGCCGCATTGCAGATCGGCGACCCGTTCCATGGCGGCGCGCACGACGATCTTGCCGCCTTGATCCAGCACCAGCGCATCGCCATCGGCCAGCCGCACCGCATCGGCCAGATCGAGCAGGAAATCCACCCCGGCGTCGTCGGTCATGCGGATGCGGCGGCGATGCCGGTCTTCGAACGGCAAGGTCACCGTTCCGGCCGCTAGCCCGGTCCAGCTTCCCGCCCGCTTTACCGTCACGGCGCGGCGCATCAGAACAGGAAGTAGCGCTGGGCGAGGGACAACTCGGTTGCCGGCTCACAGGTCAGCAACCGCCCGTCGGCGCGCACTTCATAGGTTTCGGGATCGACGTTCATGGTCGGCGTGTAGTCGTTCAGCACCATATCGGCCTTGGTCACGGTGCGGCAGCCCGATACCGGCAACAGGGCCTTGGCCAGGCCATACGCCGCGCCGATACCGGCTTGGGTAGCGGCCTGGGAGGTGAAGATGACCGAACTGGCGGTCAAGGATTTGCCGAAAGCGCCGAACATCGGGCGGTAATGCACCGGCTGGGGCGTGGGGATGGAGGCGTTGGGATCGCCCATGGCGGCGGCCGCGATGGTGCCGCATTTCAGCACAAGATCGGGTTTGACGCCAAAAAACATCGGCTTCCACAACACGATATCCGCCAGCTTGCCGACCTCCAGCGAACCGACATGATCGGCGATGCCGTGCGCCAGCGCCGGGTTGATGGTGTATTTGGCGATATAGCGCCGCACCCGCAGATTGTCGTTGTCGCCGGTCTCGCCCGGCAGCGCGCCGAACTGTTTTTTCATCTTGTCGGCGGTCTGCCAGGTCCGGATGATGACCTCGCCGACCCGGCCCATGGCCTGGGCGTCCGAGGCGATGATGGAAAATGCGCCAAGATCGTGCAGCACGTCTTCGGCCGCGATGGTTTCGCGCCGGATGCGGCTTTCGGCGAACGCCACGTCTTCTGGAATCCGGGCGTCCAGATGGTGACACACCATCAGCATGTCGAGATGTTCGTCCACCGTGTTGATCGTGTAGGGCCGGGTCGGGTTGGTCGAGGACGGCAGCACGTTGGCTTCGCCGCACAGTTTGATGATGTCCGGCGCATGGCCGCCGCCGGCCCCTTCGGTATGAAAGGCGTGGATCGTGCGGCCTTTGAAGGCGGCGATGGTGTTTTCCACGAAACCGGATTCATTCAACGTGTCGGTATGGATGGCGACCTGGACATCCATGTCGTCGGCGACGCGAAGGCAGGTGTCGATGGCGCTGGGCGTGGTGCCCCAGTCCTCATGCAGCTTCAGGCCGCAGGCCCCGGCTTCGACCTGTTCGATCAGCGCGCCCGGTTCCGAGGCGTTGCCTTTGCCGAAAAAGGCCAGGTTCATGGCGAAGCCTTCCGCCGCCTGCATCATTCGTTCCATATGCCAGGCGCCGGGGGTGCAGGTGGTGGCGTTGGTCCCTTCGGCCGGGCCGGTGCCGCCGCCCAGCATGGTGGTGATGCCGGAATACAGCGCATCGTCGATCAGTTGCGGGCAGATCCAGTGAATATGGGCGTCGATGCCGCCGGCCGTGACGATCCGCCCTTCGCCGGCGATGGCTTCGGTGCCCGGCCCGATGACGATATCGACGCCGGGCTGAATGTCCGGATTGCCGGCCTTGCCGATGGCGGCGATGCGGCCGTCCCTGATGCCGATATCGGCCTTGTAGATGCCCGAATGATCGACGATCAGGGCGTTGGTGATGACGGTATCCATCGCACCCTGGGCGCGTGTCGCCTGGCTCTGTCCCATGCCGTCGCGGATCACCTTGCCGCCGCCGAATTTGACTTCCTCGCCATAGACGGTCTTGTCGTGTTCGACTTCGATAATCAGGTCGGTATCGGCCAGGCGGATCCGGTCGCCGGTGGTCGGGCCGAACATGTTGGCATAGGCGGCGCGGTCGATTGAATAGGCCATCGCGCTATTCCTCCAGCTTGCCGTGAACCAGGGCGTTGAAGCCCTTGACGATGCGGTTGCCGCGATAGGCGATAAGCGGCACGTCGCGGGTCTGGCCCGGCTCGAAGCGCAGGGCCGTGCCCGATGGAATGTCGAGCCGGAACCCCCGCGCCGCCGCGCGGTCGAAATCAAGCGCTGCGTTGACTTCGAAGAAATGATAATGCGATCCGACCTGGACCGGGCGGTCGCCGGTGTTGGCGACATTGAGGGTCAGGGTCTGGCAGCCTTCGTTCAGAACGATATCGCCGGACGCGGGGAATATTTCACCGGGAATCATCGACGCCTCCTTCAGCGGATCGGTTGATGGACGGTAACCAGCTTGGTCCCGTCGGGAAATGTGGCTTCGACCTGGACATCGGCCAGCATCTCGGCGATGCCATCCATGACCTGCGCGCGGCTGATGACCGTAGCGCCGCTGCGCATCAGTTCGGCGACCGATTTGCCGTCGCGGGCGCCCTCGACCACGAAGTCGGAAATCAAGGCGATGGCTTCTGGGTAGTTCAGCTTGACCCCGCGCGCCAGCCGCTTGCGCGCCACTTCGGCCGCCATCGCGATCAGCAGCTTATCTTTTTCTCTTGGCGTTAAATGCACATGCTTCTCCTAAATATGCCACAGCCGGGGCAAGGCGGCGGGCAATCCTGCCGCCGCCTGCCGGAACCCGGCCCAGAATTCACCAAATGCATGGCGCAACGATTGCGAGTCCGCCGCCATGAAGCGCACTACCAGAATATCATTGACCAGTGTGGCGCCGACCCGCACCGACGCTGGCGCGGTGTCCAGAAGGTCGCGCGCGGTGGCCAGGAATTCGCCGGCATCGTCGGCGACATAGACCGCCGTCGCCAATGCGCTGGCCCCGGCCAGCCCCGCCGGATGGGCGACGATGTCGGCGATGTCGCCGTCCAGGCAGAAGCTATCGGCCCATAACAACCGCCCGTCGCGGCGGACCGACCAGTCGTCGCGCAGCAAGCCGTGGCACAAGGTCTCGCCCATCGCGGCCCGGCCCAGTACGGTCATCTCGCCGGCCAGAAGGCGGCCGCCGGGAGTGATTTCGGCGACGGTGCGGCGGATCAGCCGGGCGCCGTCGAACATAATGGTTTCCTGCGGCAGCCATTCCAGCCAGGCCC
>PTKA01000229.1 GCA_002937525.1 Alphaproteobacteria bacterium MarineAlpha10_Bin3 | reverse complement strand
ATGCGCGACAGCCGCAGCGGCGTTTTCGGGGTTTTGGCGCTGATCTTCAGCGTCGCGTTGCGGGCCGCCGCGATAGCCGCAATTGCCGATCCGGTTGCGGTAATGGCGGCGCTGCTGATGGCGTCGGCGCTGTCGCGCGGGCTGTTGGCGGGAATGATGCGCGCGTTGCCGCTGGCGAGCAAAGACGGGCTTGCCGCAGCGGCGGGCCGGCCAGGACCCGGCGTTGTTTTGTCGGCCGCCGGGCTGGGCGGGACGGTCGCGGTCGCCCTGTTCGGTCCGGCGGCGGGGATCGGCGCGCTGGCGATTGGCGTGGTTGGCGTGGCCGTGGTCGCGGGACTGGCCCGCTGGCAGATCGGCGGCTATAACGGCGATACCTTGGGGGCGGCGCAGCAGGTTGCCGAAATCGGCGTCCTGATCGTGATCTCGGCGCAATCGGCACAATAAGGGAGCCGTAAGATTGAGTACTGTCACCCGCTGGTGGTGGGTTCGCCACGCGCCGGTTCCGACTGGTGCTGGCATGGTTTACGGGCAAATGGACCTGGAGGCGGATTGTAGCGACAGGCCATCTTTCGAGGCGCTCGCCGCCCATCTGCCGGCCGATGCGATCCTGCTGACCAGCGACCTTAAACGCACGGCGCAGACGGCGGATGCGATTCGCGCCGCCGGATTGGCGCTGCCGCCCGCCATCGTCGAACCAGCCCTGCGTGAGCAAAGCTTCGGCGACTGGCAGGGCCTGACGCATGAAGAATTCGCCGCGATGGGCGATATGGTGCCGCACCGGCATTGGCGCGCGCCGGCCTTCATGCGGGCGCCCAATGGGGAAAGTTTCGCCGACCTGATTGCCCGCGCCGCGCCCGCCATTACCCGGTTATCGACCGCCCATGAAGGTGCGGATATCGTCGCCGTCGCCCATGGCGGCACGATTCGCGCCGCCATGGCGCTGGCGCTCGGCCTCGACCCGGAACGGGCGCTCGCCTTCAGCACGGTCAATCTCGGCGTCACCCGGCTCGACTACATCACCGATCTGGCCGAAGGCGTCGCCTGGCGCGTCACCGGCGTGAACTGGAATCCGGAATTTGCCGCGCGCCGTTGAGGGCGATAAAATCGCCGATTCTTGAAGGGGGTTAATTCGGGTGGCGACACCAAAATTCCGGTCGAAGGGCGAAGGCTTCCGACGTTTATTGCGGTACCGGCTGGTGATTCCGCTGCTGCGGGCCAAGCACCCGCCCAGCTATACCGCGCGCAGCGTCGCCTTCGGCCTGCTGGTCGCCATGACGCCGACGGTCGGGGCGCAGATGGCGATCGTCTTGGCTCTCTGGTTCGTGGTCCGCTTCGTTCGGCCGGCCTGGAATTTCAACGTCGTCATCGCCATGCTCTGGACCTGGATCACCAACGTCTTCACCATGGCGCCGGTCTATTACGTCTTCCTTATCACCGGCCGGGTCATGCAGGGCGGCAGCGGCGGCCATTCGGGCTATGACGCCTTCACCGAGCGGCTGAAGCAGACGCTTGCCTCCGATACCGGGTTTATCGAATCGCTGTGGATTTACACACTCGATCTGTTCCAGATCTGGGGTCTGCCGATGTTTATTGGTTCGATACCCTGGGCGATTCTAAGCGCCGGTCTCGGCTATTGGTGGAGTTTGCGGCTGGTTACCAAGCGGCGCGCAAAGCGAAAATCAGCCAGCTAGCTTGTCGCCCTTGCCCTTGGCCCGACGTCGCGGTACGGTTCGCACGATGCGCGTTGGAACAGGGAAGTCCGGTGTGATTCCGGCGCTGCCCCCGCAACTGTAACCGGCAAAACCAGGACGACACGCCACTGACGGGTACATTCGTTGGGAAGGCGTCCCGGATCACTTCGCCCAAGCCAGGAGACCTCTCCGGCGCGTCGAGATTGGTTGGCTCCTCGGGAGGAGGTTATCGCCATCGAGACATCATTGTGCGCAGTTACGCTGGTTCTTGGCGGCGCGGCGTCGGGCAAAAGCGTCTTCGCGGAAGGCCTGATCGCCGCCGGGTTCGGTTCGCGTTGGGAAAACGCGACCTATCTCGCGACGGCGAGCGCCGGCGACGGTGAAATGACCGATAAAATCCGCCGTCACCGGGCGCGCCGCGGCGCGCACTGGATCACCGTCGAGGAACCGCTCGATCTGGCTGGCGCGATGATGCGGCAGGACGGTCCGGCGCGCCCGATCCTGGTCGATTGCCTGACTTTGTGGCTTTCCAACGCGATGCTGGCCGAGCGCGACATCGACGCCGAAACCGCGCGGCTGGCGGCGGCGCTAAAGGGCCTGGCCAGTCCGGCCGTCCTGGTCGCCAACGAAGTCGGGCTTTCCATCGTGCCGGACAACGCCCTTGCGCGCGCCTTTCGCAATTCAGCCGGCCGCCTGAATCAGACCATCGCCGCCATCGCCGACCGGGTGTATTTTGTCGCCGCTGGCCTACCCCTTACTCTCAAGGATTAACGAAACCATGGCTGAGAAAATCCCCGCCACCGTGATCACCGGCTTCCTGGGCGCCGGCAAGACCAGTTTGATCCGCCACATGATCGCAAACAACGATGGCCGGAAGCTGGCCTTTCTGATCAACGAATTCGGCGATCTGGGCATCGACCGCGAGGTGCTGCTCGGTTGCGGCATCGAGGATTGCGGCGAGGACGATATTATCGAGCTGGCCAATGGCTGCATCTGCTGCACGGTGGCCGATGATTTCCTGCCGGCGATGGAAAAAATCCTGAACCGTGACAATCCGCCCGACCATATCATCATCGAAACCTCCGGGCTGGCGCTGCCCAAGCCGTTGGTCAAGGCGTTTAACTGGCCCGAAGTGCGCGCCCGGGTGACGGTGGACGGGGTTATCACGGTGGTCGATACCGCCGCTTTGGCGGAAGGATGCTTCACCGCCGACCCGGCGGCGTTGCTGGCGGCGCGGATAGCGGACCCAGCACTTGACCATGACGACCCGCTGGAAGAAGTCTTCCAGGACCAGCTCGCCTGCGCCGATGTGGTGGTGATGAACAAGACCGACCTGGTCCCCAACGACATCGTCGCAGCGTTGCAATCCGATCTGGCGGCGCGCATCCGGCCCGGCGCCAGCGTGGTGCGCTCGGCCCATGCGCGGATCGACCCGGCCGTGTTGCTGGGCATCGGCGCGGTTGCCGAAGACGATATCGATGCACGGCGCTCCCTTCATGACGGCGAAGACGACCACGACCATGACGATTTCGAGAGCTTCGTGATTTCGCCCGGCCCAGTCACCGATGGCGAGGCGTTCGATGAACGGCTGCGCCAGGCGGCGGCCGAACACAATATCCTGCGCATCAAGGGCTTCCTCGACCGGCCGGGCAAGGCGCGGCGCGAAGTGGTCCAGATGGTCGGACCCCGGCTGGACCGCTATTACGACCGGGACTGGCGGGTTGGCGAGGAACGCAAAAGCCATCTGGTCGTGATCGGTTTCGCCGGCCTGGATAAAAAAGCGATCTGGGAAACCGTGCTGGGCTGAAGCGATGCATTTGCTCGCCGCCCAGCCTGGCGATATCGATGACGGCGCGGCCGCCGTCGATCTGGAACAGTCGCCCGGCGATATCGTCGTTCTCAGCGCCGCCGACAGCGAAATTGCCGGCCTCGCCGCCGCTCACCGCCACCGTGGCCCGGACGCACCGACTTTGCGGCTGGCCAATCTGATGCGGCTTGGCCACAACATGTCGGTCGATCTGTATGTCGATTGCGTGATCGCCGGGGCCCGGCTGGTGATTGTGCGGCTGCTGGGCGGGCGCGGTTATTGGCCCTATGGGGTGGAGCAGATCGCGGCCATCTGCCGGTCGCGCAAGATCGCCCTGGCCTTCGTGCCGGGCGATGACCAGCCGGATGCCGAACTGGCCGCATTGTCCACCCTGCCGGCCGAAGCGGCGCACCGGCTATGGCAGTATTGCGTGCAGGGCGGTCCGGCGAATTACCGCCAGTTTCTGGCCTATGCGGCCAGTTTGTGCGGGCGCGGGACGCCGTGGCGCGAACCCGTCGCGCTGTTGCGCGCCGGGCTGTACTGGCCGGATGCGTCGCCACGGACAATCGCCGATCTGCCCTGGCCCGACGCCAGCCGCCCGGTTGCCGCGTTGGTGTTCTACCGGGCGCTGGTAC
>PTKA01000228.1 GCA_002937525.1 Alphaproteobacteria bacterium MarineAlpha10_Bin3 | reverse complement strand
CGGCAACGAGGCTCGCGCGTCGGCGATGTAATCCATGAGGGTCTTCCAGATCACCCCGGCGAGGACCGCGGGTTCGTGCCGACAGGATTCAAGAACCGCTTGGTCCGCCGCGTCCATGTCCCCCCACCACCAGGAATCCATGGTCCCGTCCCACCAACTCACGTTGACCATGGAATTGGCCACGGCCCGACCATCCCGCGCGACGTGAATGAACCGGGCGTCCGGGAAGACCTCGATCAGGGTGCCGACGCAGATATTGCCGGCGCAATCCAGCGCCAGCGAATCGAAGCGCTGATAGCCCGCCATGCCGGCGACCAGGATGCCGCCATTGGTGTTCGGCCATTCGGCGCGGCTCAGTTTGCCCGGCCCCAAGACGTCGTAGCGCCACAGCCGGCTGGTTTCGGTCTCCGCGACATACAAAATCTTGTCGTCGAGGGATAATCCGATGCCGTTGGGCGTGACCAGCGGGAAGGCGACTTCGACGATCAGGCTGCCATCGGTGCGGGCGTAATAGACCGCACCCCGGTCCATGTCGCGCGCACGGGCCTTGCCAAGGTCGGTGAACCAGAACCCGCCATCGCCATCGAAGACGATGTCGTTGGGACCGTTCAGCCGGTTATCGCCGCACTGAGAGTATAGCACTTCGACGGCGCCGGTATCGAGGTCGATTTTTTCGATCTGGCCGCCGCTGTAATCGTCGGCCTGCGAAACGGGCCGTAAAATTCCGTCGGCCTCATGCCAGTTGAAGCCGCCATTGTTGCAGACATAGCATTTGCCGTCCGGCCCGATGGCCGCCCCGTTCGGCCCGCCGCCGGGTTCGGCCACGGTCTGCTTGGTCCCGTCCGGCGCAATTCGCGTCAGCCGCCCGGCCTCGATTTCGACCAGGATCACGGACCCGTCCGGCATCGCGATCGGCCCTTCGGGGAACCGAAGGCCGCTGGCAATTTCGCGCAATTCCGCCATGTCCTGTTCCCTGTTGGTGCGGATTACGATCCACAATCGCGATCCTAACTCTTTGTATTAATACCGATTGTCAGCCATACAGCAACGCCCGAATAGCGTCCTCATCGCCGATGATGCCGGCCAGCGCGTCCAGCGACGCATCGATGGCGTCGGCGAATTTGTCGGCACCACCGAAGCGTTGCAGTGTTTCCGGCACGACGAACTTAATCAACAATGCCGAAGTGCCCGGCGGCAGGCCAGCGAAATGCACCGTCAGGACGCCGTAATCCCGCAGCAGCAGCATGGCCAGCGCCGCCAGCGCCTCGATCGGCACGATGGCGGAGCGCGCGGTAAGCCCGGCGCGTTCGGTGGCGATTTCTAGGATATCCTCGCCCTCCAGCCGGGCGATCACCGGCGTTTGCGTGACCCGGTTGCCAAGGCGTTTTTTTACCGCAACGATGACCTTTTTGGTAGTATCCACCAGTTCGCGCACCCTTGCCGGGTCGTATTGTTCCAGCGAATGGACGATGGCGGGAAAGATCATCGGCCGCGCTTCGACGCCGAGTTCGAAGGCCAGCGCCCGCATTTTTTCCACCAAGTCCCGCCGCCCCGCCATAAGGCCGATCCGGGGGCCGATGGTGCCGTATTTGTCGAGCCCGGTGGAGCCCACATCGACGCCCAGTTCGAGCATCCTTGGCTGATCGAAGATCGCCGGTCCGACCCGCGCGCCGCCGGCATCGTCGACCAGCACCTGGGCACCCTTGTCATGGGCCAGGCGGACGATTTTCTCGATATCCCGAAAGCTGAGGATTTCATAACTCACCGCCAGACGGGTCAGCGACACCAAAGCGACATCGTCGGCGGCGGCCAGGGCTTGTGCGAAAGCCGCCACGCCCAACGTGTCGATAAACCTTGCGCCGGCGCGTTTTGCCGCCCGCACCACGCAAACGTGGCTGCCGGTGGCCGATACGCCGATCACGGTCTGCCCCGGTTCCACCAGCGTCAGCGTCGCGGTCAGGATGGCGGCGGTCTGGCGGTTGAAGACCATGACCGCGTCGGTCGCCGGATTGCCGCCCAAATGGTCGAGCGCCAGCGCTTCAAGCCGCTCGCCCATCAGCGCCGGGGCCAGTTCGTCATCCATCAGCGCGATGGTTTCGGGCGGCGCTTCATAGCGCCTGTCCAGACCGGAAAGATTAAAGATTGCATCCAGGCCGCGGCTTTTTTCGAGTGCCGCGATATGCCGCCATGCCTGGCGCAGCTTGCGGTGATCGTCGCGGCTGTCCTGGATGATGCGGCCATGGGCATAGGGCAGCCCCGGCGCATGGACGTTGCCGAACCGGTCCGTTGTCATCGGCTGTCTCCTTTTCCGACAGGACCCCCCCGCCGCTTCAGATTAACTACTATTTTGCCGGAATTTTCCTAGTCTGGATAGGGGAGCAAAGCCTTCGTTACGCATAGCGAAACATTTGTGTCAACTTGTCGGCCACGTCGCGCGCCCGGGCATCGGACAGGCGGCCGAGCCTTTTCAGCAGCCGCGATTTGCCCACCGTGCGAACCTGGTCGAGGACTATTTGTCCTTTCTTCCGCTGAAAAGTAAGGTTGATTCGCGTCGGGTATTCGCGCCGGACCGAGGTCATCGGAGCGATGATGATTGTGCGGATGTGGCGGTTCATTTCATCCGGCGAGACGATAACGGCCGGGCGGGTTTTTTGGAATTCCGAGCCTTGCGTCGGATCGAGATTCACCAGCCAGATATCGAACCAGCGGACCTTCGCTACCACGCCCATTCCGCTTCATCCCAATCATGCGCCATGTCGTCGGGAAAGAGGAGCGTGTCGTCGCCGGTTTTGGCCATCGCCTCGAATCCCGCCTCCCAGTCCTCGCGCGTTTCGCGGGTCCGGGTCAGCTCCACCACGCCGTTGCCGACGCGCATTTCGATCTGGTCGCTGAACCCGCATTGTTCGATGACCGACCGGGGAATTCGTATTCCTTTCGAATTGCCGATTGAAATCAGCTTGATTTTCATGGCAGGCTCCATTTTGTAATTATAATGTAATTACATACGGTCAGGCTGTCAAATCTTCGGCGCGCATCCGCGCCACCTATTGCCGGACCCGGCGCGGCCCCTAACAGCCGGTGTCCACCAACGCTTCGCATACCCGCGCCATGACCCCGGCCCAGTCCCCCGCTGCGTCCTGCCGGAACAGCCGCATGGCCGGGTACCAGGGGGTGTCGGCGTGCTCGCGCATCCAGCGCCAGTCGGCGGCGAAGGAAAGCAAAACCCAGACCAGCTTGCCGAGCGCGCCGGCGATATGGCCGATTGCACTATCGACGGTGATGATCAGATCGAGGTTTTCGATGATCGCGGAGGTTTCGGCGAAATCGTTTGGCAGCCGGCTGAAATCGTCGGTCAGGCTGGCCGCCAGCTCATCGGTGATCGGGCGGGTCGTGCGGTCTTTTTGCAAGCTGTACAGGGACAGGCCGTCGAGCGCCGCCAGCGGCCCCAGATGGGCGCAGTCCATCGAGCGCTGGGCGTCTTGGGGATAGCTCGGCCGTCCGGCCCAGGCGATGCCGATCCGGAGCCCGCCATCGTCCTGCATCGCCTCGCGCCAGGCGGCGACCCGCGCCGGCGGCGCGGCGATATAGGGGGCGGCGGCCGGCACCGTGTTCGCGGTTACGCCCAGAATTCTGGCCAGGCTCATTAGGTGGATATGGCAGTCAACGCCGTCCACCGGGCCGTCCTCGGTCGCGGTCAACGTCACGCTATCGGCGAACGGCGCGAACAGCGGCAGCAGTTCGGCCGGCACCTCGAAGACGACCGTGCCGCCTTGCGCCGCCACCAGCGGCACGAAGCGGGCGAACTGGATCATGTCGCCGTAACCTTGTTCGGCCGAAATCAGCAGGCGGCGGCCGTCCAGCGCATCGCCTTTCCAGGGCGGTGCTGCGTGGCGGCGCAGCGTCAGCGGCACCGTGCGATGTTCGTATTCGGCCCAGCCCTGGGCATAGTCGCCGGCGGCGAGCAGCGCCATGGCGCGGTGGAAACGCGGCATGGCTGGGTCGGGCGACAGATTGGCGGCGGTGTTAAAAGCCTCGGCCGCGTCGTCCGGCCGGCCCAGATCGTAGAGCGCATTGCCGAGCTCGTTCCAGGCGGCGGCCACGGTCGGATCATCGTTGATCGCCCGGTTGAAGGCGCGCCGCGCCGCCTTCGCGTCGCCCA
>PTKA01000227.1 GCA_002937525.1 Alphaproteobacteria bacterium MarineAlpha10_Bin3 | reverse complement strand
GCGACATGAATAGTACCGCCGATCCGCACGGCGCGGGAATAGCCGAATACCGGCTCGAAGGGATTGCCGGAAGGGATATTTTTTCGGGCCATTTGCGTCACTTCATGCCGGTGATGCTGGCGATTTGCGAGCGGGGATCGCGCGGGCCCCAGGAATCATGTTCCACGGCGGTTAAAAAATCCTGGACCGCGCGGTTGAACGCATCGGGTTCTTCCAGATTGATGGCATGTCCGGTCAGCGGCAGAAAGACCAGCCCGGCGCTCGGGATCAGCCGCTTCATCAACAAGGACGGCTCCAGGCAGGGTTCGTCCTCGTCGCCCGATATAATCAAGGTGGGGACGGCGAGCTTCGCCATGTCGTCCACCAGATCGTAAAGCGAGGGCCGTTCCGCCTGCACGCCGCGCATGGTGTTGGCCGATCCCTTGGCGGAATGTTCAGCCAGATGTTCGGCGAATTCACGCCAGCCGCGCGGGTCCTTGTTCTGGTACTGCACCCGTGTCGGGCCAAGGGCGTAGCGTTCCGCCGTCTTGGCCATGCCGATGGACTCGAAGCTGTCCGCCGTGGTCAGGGCTTCGTCGCGGAACTGTTCGCGCTTATCGGCTTGCGCACCGTAACCGCAACAGCCGACCACCAGCGATATCGCCCGGCCGGGATGGTTGAGACCAAAATGCAGGGCGCAAAACCCGCCCATCGACAGACCGACGATATGGGCTTTTTCGATCGACAGATGGTCGAGGACCGCCAGCGCATCGCCGACTGCCCGCATCTGCGAATAGCTCGACGGCGACGGTGGCACGTCCGACGGCGGGTACCCCCGCGCGTTGTAGACGATACAGCGATAGCGCCGGCTGAAATGACGAATCTGCGGTTCCCAGCCGCGGTAATCGTCGGCGAATTCGTGAATGAACAGCACCGCATCGCCAGCGCCGGTTTCCTCGTAATACAGTTTGACGCCGTCGTCGGTCGTGGCGTGGGGCATTGTTTTCTCCCGGTAATTCTAGCCGCCCTCGATGGCCGGCAAAAAACAGACTTCGCTATCGGGGCCGACTTCTTCCAGAAAGAAGTCATGGTAGATCTGGCCGTCGATGGCGACGGCCATGCCCTCGCCGAGCGCCGCACCCAGCCCCGGAAACCGTTCGTCCAGCGCCCGGACCAGGCGGCGCATGGTCGCCGCTTGCACCTCGAAATTGGTTTCGCCCCCGGTGTGCACGCGGGCAAGGTCGGTGCTCAGGATGACGGTCGCCATCGGCTCACGCCCCGCTATCGAGCGCCGCCAGGACCTTGGGCGGCGACATCGGCAGCTCGGTCATCCGCAATCCGACCGCATCGCGGATCGCATTGGCGACGGCGGCCATCGGCGGGACAATCGGCACTTCGCCAACGCCGCGCACGCCATAGGGATGCGACGGGTTCGGCACTTCGACGATAACCGCCTCGATCATCGGCAGATCGGAGGCGACCGGAATGCGGTAATCGAGGAAGCCCGCGTTCTGCAAGCGCCCGTCCGCGCCATAGATATATTCTTCGTTCAACGCCCAGCCGATGCCCTGGACGACGCCGCCCTGGATCTGCCCTTCGACATAGCCCGGATGGATCGCCCGGCCGGCATCCTGCACCGCCGTGTAGCGCAGAATTTTTACCTGCCCGGTTTCCCGGTCAACCTCGACATCGCAGATATGGGTGGCGAAGGCAGCACCCGGATTCTGCGCCATGATCGATCGGCGCGCGCCGATCGGCCCGCCGGTCTTGGGCGTCTGGGCCGCGATATCGCGCAGGGCCAGCGGTTCGAACTTGCCGGCATTGTCGCCGGCGGGCCGCGCCTCGCCGTCTTCCCAGACGACCGCCTCGACATCGATATCCCACGTCAGCGCCGCCCGCTTGCGCAGCTCTTTCACGATATCCTCGGCCGCCTGCACCACCGTCATGCCGGTGGCGAAGGTAACGCGGCTGCCACCGGTATGCCGGTTGAAGCCGACCGAGGCGGTATCGGCGATGACCGCGCGGACCCGCTCCACATCGATGCCCAGCACCTCCGCCGCCATGATGACCAGCGATGCGCGGCTGCCGCCGATATCGGGCGAACCGGAGGTAATCGTGATCGTCCCGTCTTCGTTGACATGGACGTTGGAGCTGGATTCGCCGCCGACATTGAACCAGAACCCGGACGCAATGCCGCGCCCCTGGTTGGGGCCGAGCGGGCTTTTGAAATGCGGATGTTCACGGGCCGCTTGCAGCGTCTCCTCGAAACCGACGACGCCGAGCGTCGGGCCATAGGCGGTCCGCGTGCCCTGGCGCGCAGCGTTGCGTTCGCGCAGGGCCAGCGGCTCGATATCCAGCTTCCGGGCCAGATCGTCCAGGGCGCTTTCGACGCCGTAAGCCGATATCGGCGCGCCGGGCGCGCGGTACGCCGTCGTCTTGGGCCGGTTCACAACGACGTCGTAGCCGGTGATTTCGACATTGGGTATGTCATAGGGGGTGAAGGCGCACATGCAGGCGGGTTGAAGCGGCGCGCCCGGAAAGGCCCCCGCCATCAGTTTCAGTTCCGCCGACGCGGCAATGATGCGGCCGTCCCGCTTGGCGCCAATCCGCACCGATATCGCGGCGCCAGAGGTCGGCCCGGTGCCGCGAAACACCTCATCGCGCGACATCACCATCTTTACCGGGCGGCCCGCCTTGCGCGACAAGGCAACCGCCACCGGCTCCAGATAGACCGTGGTCTTGCCGCCGAACCCGCCGCCGATTTCAGCCGCCGTCACCCGGATATCGGCGATATTGATGCCCAGCAGACCGGCGCAATACTGCCGCACCATGAAATGGCCCTGGCTGCTGCACCAGATCGTCACCTGACCGTCGGCGCCGGCGCTGGCGACCACCGCATGGGGTTCGATATAGGCCTGGTGGATGCCCTCGGTGCGGTATTCCCTCTCGACAATCACATCGGCTTCGGCGAAACCGGCCGCGATATCGCCGAGCGTAAAGGCGACCTTTTTGGCCACGTTGGACGGTTTGGTTGGCGTGGGGTCGGCCCCGGCGGTGAAGATATCGTCGTGCAGCAAAGGCGCATCCGGTTGCATCGCCGCGACCACGTCGGTGACATGCGGCAGGGTTTCGTATTCGACCGCAATCAACCCAATCGCCGCATTCGCCACCGCATTATCGGTTGCGGCCACGGCGGCCAGGACATGGCCGTCATACAGCACCTTGCCGCGCGCCATCAGATTGCGCGACATATCGCGGTAGTTCGGCGGCGAGCTGCCGAAGGTCGCTTTTTCCGGCGTGATTTCCGGGAAATCCGCCGCCGTCACGATTGCCTTCACGCCGGCGAGCGCTTCGGCCTTCGAGGTGTCGATGGAAACGATGCGGGCGTGCGGATGGGGCGACCGCACAACCCTGCCGACCAGCATGTCCGGCAGGGCGAAATCGGCGCCGAAATTGGCGCGGCCGGTTACCTTATCGACGCCGTCGGGACGGATCGTGCGTTTGCCAATCCAGCGATAGCCGTTACCGCCATCCGCCGCCATCCCTAAGCCCCCTTGGCGTCCGCCGCAACCTCAAGCACCGAGCGGATGATCTTGTCGTAACCGGTGCAACGGCACAGGTTTCCGGCCAGCCAGTACCGTACTTCGGTTTCGCTCGGGTCCGGGTTCTTGACCAACAGCGCCTTGGCGGCGATCAGAATACCCGGCGTGCAGATGCCGCATTGCAAGGCGGCGTTTTCGAGGAATTTCTGCTGCAAGGGGTCCAGCTTGTCGCCGTCCGCCATGCCTTCGATGGTTTCCACATCGGCGCCTTCGGCTTCGACGCCCAGCACCAGGCAGGCACAGACCAGCCGTCCATCCACCATCACGCTGCACGCGCCGCAATCGCCGGACCCACAGCCTTCCTTGCTGCCGGTCAGGCCGAGTTCGTCGCGCAGCACATCGAGCAGCGTCTGGCGGGTGTCGCACAGGAATTCGACCGGTTCGCCGTTAATCGTCGTCGTTACATGGGTTTTAGCCATCAGTTGCTCCCCGCACGGGTCAATGCGATTGCGGCCGCCCGGCGGGCCAGGACCCCGGAGACCTTTGTTCTGAACGCGATCGTGCCGCGCTTGTCGTCGATTGGCGATGCCGCGGCTTGCGCGGCTGCATCCAGCTCCTGCATGGCCGCATCGTCCAGCTTG
>PTKA01000226.1 GCA_002937525.1 Alphaproteobacteria bacterium MarineAlpha10_Bin3 | reverse complement strand
GTGGGTCCGGGCCGCGGCTCGGCCGCCGGATCGCTGGTCGCCTACGCGATGCGGATCACTGATATCGATCCGCTGCAATACGACTTCTTGCTACCCGTTCAGGGCATGAACCAGTTCATCAGCATTTCGGCGGTCATCCTCGGCTCAGCGCAACTCCTGTTCCTCGGAAACTTCATCATAAGCATCTGGGCAGGGCGGAAAGCCGGGAAGAATCCCTGGAATGCGACGACTCTGGAATGGACATTAGCTTCGCCTCCGGGGCATGGGAATTTCCCGGGCGAGTTGCCAACGGTCCATCGGTGGGCCTTTGATTTCAGCATGCCGGGTGCCAAGAAAGACTTTATCATGCAGACGGAAGCGCCCAACGAAGTCGAAATGGAGTGAATCCGCTCACCGGCAGTAGTCTTTAGGAACAGGTATTGGATGTCAGTCGTTACTGAAGAAATCAAGGGCGCGAAGCAGCAGGAGGAATTCCTCGATATCGGATCGCCTCCACCACCGGCGTTGCCTGACGGGAATGCGGGCGACGGAGATACCGGCAATCCTTTTTCCAGTTTTCCAGTTTCAAAGGGCCAGTTGGGACTCTGGTTGGCGCTGACTGCCATAGCGATGCTGTTCGCCGGCCTGTCTTCCGATATATTGCGCCGGGCGGGCTGCGCCTGGGCGGCGAATCAGGAAAACGAGCCCTCGGCATCCGATGCGGGGGGATGGTTCGCCGATGAATTGTCGCTGCGTTACCGTCCGTTGCGCCATGCCGACCCGGTCGTGAAGGCCTGGGTTCAGCTTGCCGCCGCCGGCGGCGCCGGCGAAGGATTGCGCGATGAGTTGTTTTCGCGCGCCAAGGGACCGGGTGCGTGCGTCAAATGCCATTCCGTAAACGCCCCAAAGGGCCAGACAGCGCCGCTGCGGATCGCCTGGAAGTTCGGGGCGCAATCGAGTCAGCGCCATCTGCGGTACTCGCACGCACCGCATCTCAGCCTGCTGGGTTTGGGAAATTCCTGCGAGACCTGCCACAAAGTCGATCAGACCGCTGCTTACGACGCCGCGTTCAAGCATTTCGACGCGCTCGATTTCGCCAGTAATTTTAAATCTATCGACCAAAAAACCTGCACGACCTGTCACGCTGAGCAACAGGTGCGCCAGAATTGCACGCTGTGTCATCAGTATCACAATGGTCCTGGCTTCAAACGCCGCATGACCACGGCTGCCAGGGAGCCGCAAAAGTAATGGGATCGCGCTGTTGGAGTTTTGGGTAATGCCGCCAGATGTGATATTCGTAGGATTGGTTGCCGCCAATCGTGCCCGTCATGGGGTTGTGAGAATTAGCGATGGGATGACGGAACGGCGCGTTTTCGCGCCAAGTCTGTCGTGGATCCTGTCTTTTGACGAAGGATTGGAAAGGGGCAAATGGTAACCGTTATTCAATTTTCGGCGCTGATCATCCTCGCGCTGCTCGCCATTTATCTGTTCCAGGTGCTGTTCAGTGGCTTCCGCACGACCCAGCTCGCCACCGGTATCGCGGAAGCACAGCGCAGTCTGCTGCAAACCCAAGTCGCTGAAATTATGGGCAAGATAAACCTGGAGCGCGAAAAGAGCGAGTTTTCATGGAGCGGGTTTCGCAAGTTCTCGGTGCATCGAAAGGTCCCCGAAGGCGGTGGCATCTGTTCGTTTTATTTGCAGCCGCATGACCAAAAGCCCCTGCCGTCCTTCGATCCGGGTCAATACCTGACCTTCAGGCTCAATATTGCGGACCAACCGAAGCCGGTCATGCGATGCTATTCGCTGTCGGATAGTCCCAAATCCGAATATTACCGTGTGTCGATCAAGGCCGTGCCGGCGCCGCGCGATAACCCGGATGCGCCGCCGGGACTGTCGTCGAACCATTTTCACGACGCCATCCAGGAAGGCGATATTCTCGACGTTAAGGCGCCGGGCGGACATTTCTTCCTCGATACCAGCAAGCACACGCCGGTCGTGCTGATCGGCGGCGGCATCGGGTTGACGCCGGTATTGAGCATGGTGAATCAGATCGTCGAATCCGGATCGTCGCGCGAAACCCATTTGTTCTATGGCGTTCGTAACGGCGATGAACATGTCATGAAAGAAGACCTGGAACGTGTTGCTAGGGAGAATGACAATGTTCACCTCCATGTCTGCTATTCGAAGGCCGGTGAGGGCGACGTGGAAGGACGGGATTATCAGCATAGTGGGCGGGTCGGCGTGGATCTGTTCAAAGAGGTCCTGCCGTCGAACAACTACGAGTATTATTTTTGCGGCCCACCGCCGATGATGAACTCCTTGTTCGAGGGGTTGCGCGAATGGGGCGTGCCGGAAAAAAATATCAATTACGAGGCGTTCGGGCCGGCGACGGTCAAGAAGAAACAGGAAGCCGATAGCGCCGGCGATCCGGCGGCAAGCGACAGTACTGCCGGGTTCGACGTTACGTTCGGGAAATCCGGCAAGACGGTCGCCTGGACCGCGGCGATGGGATCGTTGCTTGATCTGGCCGAAGAAAACGGCGTCGATATTGATTTTGGGTGCCGCGCGGGGAATTGCGGTACCTGTATCACGGCGCTCAAATCAGGGGAGGTCGATTACCTGTCGGAGCCGGGCGAAAAGCCGGAAGCGGGCTCCTGTCTTGCTTGTATCGCGGTTCCCAAGAGGCCGGTAGTGCTCGACGCCTGACGAAAAGGCGATAATTTTCATGGGTTTACTCGTCGATTGTCGTCGGGGGAAAACAGGGGAAGGAAAAAACAATGGCAGCAAGATCAGATAGTCTCGAACGTTACATAGAGGGCGTTCGCAAACGCAATCCGGGCGAAACGGAATTTCATCAGGCGGTTTACGAAGTCGCCGCCTCGATCATTCCCTATATTCAGGACAAACCGCGCTACCAGAATATGCAGATTCTGGAGCGCATGGCGGAACCCGACCGGGTCGTGATGTTCCGGGTTTGCTGGGAAGACGACAAGGGCAATATCCGGGTCAACCGTGGTTACCGGGTGCAGTTCAACAATTCGATCGGGCCGTATAAAGGCGGCATCCGCTTTCATCCGAGCGTGACCTTGAGCGTGCTCAAATTCCTCGGCTTCGAGCAGACCTTCAAGAACAGCCTGACCGGCCTGCCCATGGGCGGCGGCAAGGGCGGCGCCGATTTCAACCCCAAGGGAAAATCCGACAGCGAGGTCATGCGGTTTTGCCAATCATTCATGACCGAATTGGCGCGTCATATCGGCGAGAACACGGATGTTCCGGCTGGCGATATCGGCGTCGGCGCGCGCGAGATCGGCTATATGTTCGGCCAATATAAGCGTCTGACCAATGAATTCGTCGGCGTGCTGACCGGCAAGGGCCTGGAATTCGGCGGCAGTCTTATCCGTACCGAGGCCACCGGCTATGGCACGATCTACATGCTGGACAACATGCTGACCCATGCCGGCAACAGCGTCGAGGGTAAGTCGGTTGTCATTTCCGGTTCCGGCAATGTGGCGACCTATGCGGCGCAAAAAGTGAAGCAACTCGGTGGCAAGGTGCTCACCATGTCCGATTCTTCCGGGTTCATTCACGATCCCGCCGGCATCGACGAGGAGAAGCTTGCCTATATCATCGATCTCAAGCAGGTTCGGCGTGGTCGGATTTCCGAATATGCCGATAAGTACGACGCGGAGTTCCACGAGGGGCGGCCCTGGGGCGTTACCTGCGATATGGCCGTGCCCTGCGCCACGCAGAACGAACTTACGGGCGACGATGCGGCGGTGCTGCTGGCGAATGGCTGCATGGCGGTGTCCGAAGGTGCCAACATGCCGACCGAGTTATCCGGCATCAAAGCCTTCCAGGACGCCGGCATCCTCTATGCGCCCAGCAAGGCGGCCAATGCCGGCGGCGTGGCCGTATCCGGCCTTGAGATGAGCCAGAACAGCGCGCGGATCTCCTGGAAGGAAGAAGAACTGCAAACGCTGCTGCGCGATATCATGAAGGATATTCATGATAACTGTGCCGAATACGGGGCCGAAAATGGCAAGGTTGACTACCTCAAGGGCGCCAATATTGCGGGCTTCGTCAAGGTTGCCGACGCAATGCTCGCTTACGGCGTCGTGTAGCTTCCGGACCGGCCTTTTCGACCGGACGCCGGTGGCGTAGCGGTCGCATGGCTGCATATTCCACGGTATCG
>PTKA01000225.1 GCA_002937525.1 Alphaproteobacteria bacterium MarineAlpha10_Bin3 | reverse complement strand
CTACCCATTATGCGCACACAATCTATCTCTAGTAGGTGTATGCGTCAAGCGGATAGGCAAGGAAAGAGTGATGGATATACTTATAAACGACAACAAAAATCCATATAAATACGGATCCTGTCCCACCACCTCAGCACCAACAAAAACCTTATCCCTCTCAGATGAACGCAAAATATTTTTCGTTGCCTCAGTCACTAACCTAATTGCTTTCTCCTTCTTTTTTTCTTTCCAAAAAACATCCACTCCCTCCAATAAAAAAGCCGCCCAGCATCAATGCTAAGCAGCCCTTTTATTGCCAACCGCTGCGCCTTAGCAGCGCATTTGGTAATAGCAGTTAGCGCGAATAAAACCCGTTTATACGCGCCGCCTTACGCCGTCAGCATTGCCTGAATTGATTTTCCTGCTTCTCGCATCGGGTGTCAATAGTCCCGGCATAATCAGTAAATTCTCTTCTTTGAAATCAACAATCCGTTGCGGAATTCAACCTTGTATTTTTTGCCGTTCGTCCCGGCCACAATGCCGGGTCCGTGTAGCTCACCGTTCTTGAACGCGCCTTCGTATCTGTTGCCCTCGGCGGTCACGCTGACACCCTGGCCGTGATACAGATCGTCCTTGAATTCGCCGTCGTATGTGCCGCCATTGGCGGCAACGAATACACCGCGTCCGTTCCTCTTGCCGTGGCGCCAATCGCCGGTGTACCGGTCGCCGTTCGCCCAGACGAATTCACCGCGCCCGTGTTCCTTACCGCCGCGCATCGCGCCGGTGTAGATTTGCCGTTTTGATTTTTTGCCGGCCGAATAGCGCCAGACCAGCGTGCCATAGCCTTCCGCCTTGCCGTCCGCGCAGTGGCCGGTCCAAGTCGCTGTATCGCTGGTTTGCGGGGTTGCGTTCCAGACGGCGCAGTGGGTTTTGTTTGCAAGCTGCTGCCAGCGTCCGTGTTCCGCCAGCGCATCGCTGGCAACCGGTCCCCACGCCAGCATCGCCGCCGTTAACGCGCCCGCCAGTCTTTTCATCGCCCAACCTTCAATAAACCGTCCGCACTGCATCGGCGATATGTCTATCCATCGCCGTCGCTTGTCAATTGCCGATGGCTTCGATGTCGATCTATGCCGCAGCGCAGCAATTTCGCCGTTGACCGGCTGCGCGCCGCCGCCTATTAGTCTGCGCGCGCCAGGCTGGCGCGCCTGAGTTCGTGCAAGGAAACAATCATGTCAAAGCCGGATACGCGGCCAGAAAACCCCAATTTTTCATCCGGCCCCTGCGCCAAGCGGCCGGGATGGACGACCGATGTGCTGGCCAATGCGTTTGTTGGCCGCTCGCACCGCTCGACCGAAGGCAAGGCGCGGCTGGCCGATCTGATCGCGCGGCACCGGCGTCTGATCCAGCTTCCCGACGACTACCGGCTGGCCATCGTGCCGGCGTCGGATACCGGGGCGATGGAATTGGCGATGTGGTCGATGCTGGGCCAACGCGGGGTCGATATACTGGCCTGGGAATCGTTCGGCGCCGGCTGGAAAAACGATATGGTCAACCAGCTCAAGCTGGACGATCTGCGCGCGTTCGAGGCCGATTACGGCTTGCTGCCGGACCTTGGCCAGGTCGATTGCGACCGCGATATCGTGTTCACCTGGAACGGCACGACCAGCGGCGTGCGGGTGCCCGACGGCGACTGGATCGCCGACGACCGCGCCGGGCTGACGATTTGCGATGCGACATCGGCGGTTTTCGCCATGCGGCTGCCGTGGAACAAGCTCGATGTGGTCACCTGGTCGTGGCAGAAGGTGCTGGGCGGCGAGGCGGCGCACGGTATGCTGGCGCTGTCGCCGCGCGCGGTTGCGCGGCTGGAATCTTTCGTGCCGCCGCGCCCGTTGCCGAAAATCTTCCGCCTTGTCAAGGGCGGCAAGCTGGACGAGGGCATCTTCACCGGGCTGACCATGAACACGCCGTCGATGCTGGCGGTCGAGGATTGTCTCGATACCCTCAAATGGGCCGAGTCGATTGGCGGGCTCGATGCGCTGATCGGGCGCTCGGAAGCGAATTTCGCCGTGATCGAAGGCTGGGTCGCCGCGCGCGACTGGGTTGAATTTCTCGCCAAGGACCCGGCGACGCGCTCTTGCACCTCAATCTGCCTGTCATTGACGGACACGGTTCCGCTCGATCCCGAAGCCCGCGCCGCCGCGCCAAAACGGATCGCCGATCTGCTGGAGGAAACCGGCGCCGCGATGGATATAAAACATTACCGCGACGCCCCGCCGGGCCTGCGGATCTGGGGCGGCTCGACCGTCGAGACGGCCAATCTGAAGGCCCTGTTGCCGTGGCTCGATTGGGCCTATGACAGCGTTGTAAAATCGAATGAAAGCGTGCCGAATGCCTAGAGTCCTGATTGCCGATAAACTGAGCGCCCACGCCGTTGCGGTCTTTGAGCGCAACGGCATCGAGGCCGACGTCGATACCGGGCTCGACGCCGAGGCGCTGATCGCGTGCATTGGCGATTATGACGGGCTGGCGGTGCGGTCGGCGACCCAGGTGACGGCGGCGGTGCTGGCCGCGGCAAAGCGCCTCAAGGTGGTCGGCCGGGCCGGCATCGGCGTCGATAACATCGACCTGCCGGCGGCGACCCAGCGCGGCGTGGTGGTCATGAACACGCCGTTCGGCAACGCGACGACCACGGCCGAACACGCGATTGGCATGATGTTCGCCCTGGCGCGCCAGATCACCGCCGCCAATACCTCGACCCAGGCCGGAAAGTGGGAAAAATCCCGCTTCATGGGTACCGAGCTGTCGGGCAAAACGCTGGGTCTGATCGGCTGCGGCAATATCGGCTCCATCGTCGCCGACCGGGCGCATGGCCTGCACATGAAGGTCGTGGCTTACGATCCGTATCTGACGCCGGAACGGGCCGCCGGTCTGGCGGTCGAAAAAGTCGAGCTGGACAGTTTGTTCACGCGCGCCCACTTCATTTCGCTGCACGCGCCGCTGACCGACAATACGCGCGGCATCATCGACGCCGCCGCGATCGCCAGGATGCGCCCCGGCGTCCATATCATCAACTGCGCCCGGGGCGGACTGGTCGATGAAGACGATCTTGCGGCGGCGCTGGATTCGGGGCACGTCGCGGGGGCTGGCTTCGATGTGTTCGTGACCGAACCGGCGCGCGAAAACGTGCTGTTCGGACGCGCCAACGTGGTTTGCACGCCCCATCTTGGCGCCGCCACGACCGAAGCGCAGGAAAATGTCGCCGTCCAGGTCGCCGAACAGATGTCGGATTATCTGCTGACCGGCGCCGTCACCAACGCGATCAACATGCCCTCGGTAAGCGCCGAGGAGGCACCCAAATTGCAGCCTTATCTGGTGCTGGCCGAACAGCTTGGCAGTTTTGCAGGCCAGCTCACCGAAACCGGGATTGCCGCCGTCACCATCGCCTTCGAAGGCCATGTCGCCGGCCTGAACACCCAGCCGCTGGTCGCCGCCGCGTTGAGCGGGTTGCTGCGCCCGATGCTGGCCGAAGTCAATATGGTCAGCGCGCCGATCCTTGCCCGTAGCCGCAATATCAGCGTCACCGAAACCAGGAACCAGCAGCATGGCGACTACGAAACCCTGATCCGGTTGAGCCTGACGACCGAACGCCAGACCCGCAGCGTGGGCGGCACCTTGTTCGGCGGCGACCGGGTGCGCATCGTCGAGATCAAGGGTATCGGCATCGAAGCCGCCCTGGCGCCGCACATGCTCTACATCACCAATAACGACAAGCCCGGCGTGATCGGCGATCTGGGCCGCGCGCTGAGCGATGCCGGGGTCAATATCGCGACGTTTCATCTGGGCCGCGCCGAACCCTCGGGCGACGCCATCGCATTGCTGCAAATCGATCAGCCGCTGGACCCGGAGGGGCTGAAAGCGGTTCGCGGTCTGCCCAATGTCATCCAGGTGAAGCCGCTTGCGTTTTAAGCCGGCATTCCTGGCCCTTCTGTGCCTGTTCGCGCCGGCATCCGGGGCGCTCAGCGCGCCGGCCTGGAAGCCGGAAATCATCGCCAAGGTTTCGGGGCTGGTGAATATCTGGCGCAATCCGGCCAACGGACGCATCATCGTGGTGACATCCGACCGGCTGTTCCGGCTCAAGCTGGTCCGGGGGCGGGCAATATTGTCGCCGCAGAAGGCCAACCGGCTGGCGCCGCCGCCCGCCGGGGCG
>PTKA01000224.1 GCA_002937525.1 Alphaproteobacteria bacterium MarineAlpha10_Bin3 | reverse complement strand
ACCATTCGGTGCGGGCGATTTCAGCCCCGCCAAGACGCCCGGCGCAATTGATCCGGATGCCCCCGGCGCCCAGCCGCATGGCCGACTGCACCGCGCGCTTCATCGCCCGGCGAAACGCCACCCGCCGCACCAGCTGCTGGGCGATGTTTTCGGCGACCAGCTTGGCCTCGATTTCCGGCTTGCGGATTTCGACGATATTGAGATGCACGTCGCTGCCCGTCAGCGCCGCCACGTCCTGGCGCAGGCGTTCGATGTCGGCGCCCTTCTTGCCGATCACCACGCCCGGCCGCGCCGTGTGGATGGTGATCCGGGCATGTTTGGCCGGCCGTTCGATAAGCACCCTGGTGATGCCGGCCTGATACAGCCGCTTCATCAGGAATTCACGGATCTGCAAATCCTTGTGCAACAGTTCGGCGTAGCCTTTTTCCGCATACCAGCGGGAATCCCAGGTCCGGTTGATGCCGACGCGGAACCCGATAGGATTGACTTTTTGACCCATTACTCGGTCTCCTCGCGTTCGCGGACAATGACGGTAAGATTGCTGAACGGCTTCTGGATGCCGCCGACCCTGCCGCGCGCCCGCGCCCGGAACCGTTTCAACACCATGGTCTTGCCGACGAACGCTTCCTTGACGTAAAGCCGGTCGACATCGAGCTGGTGATTGTTTTCGGCGTTGGCGATCGCCGATTCCAGAACCTTGCGGACCTCGACCGCGATGCGGCGGCGCGAAAATGCCAACTCGGCCAGCGCTGAATCGGCCGATTTACCGCGGATCGACTGGGCCACCAAATTCAGTTTCTGCGGGCTGACCCGGATCGATTTGGAATACGCCCTGGCTTCGGTATCGTCCAGCACGCGCGCGCGTTTTGCCTTGCCCATGACCTAACCCCTCCTCGACCGCTTGTCGGCGGCATGTCCGTAGAAGGTCCGGGTCGGTGAAAATTCGCCGAATTTGTGACCGATCATATCCTCGGTGACCAGCACCGGAATGAATTTCCTGCCGTTATAGACGCCGAAGGTCAGGCCGACGAATTGCGGCAGCACGGTCGACCGGCGCGACCATATCTTGATGATGTCGTTGCGGCCCGACGCGCGCGAGGCTTCTGCTTTCTTGAGCATATAGCCATCGACAAACGGACCTTTCCACACAGAACGGGACACCGCGCCTCTCCTCTACTTCTTTTTCGCGTGACGGCTGCGGATAATCAGCCGGTTCGATGGGTTCTTCTTCTTGCGGGTCCGCTTGCCCTTGGTCGGCTTGCCCCACGGCGACACCGGATGACGGCCACCCGATGTGCGGCCCTCGCCGCCGCCATGGGGGTGATCGACCGGGTTCATCGCCACGCCGCGCACCGCCGGCCGTTTGCCGAGCCAGCGCTTGCGGCCCGCCTTGCCGATCTTGATGTTCGACTGATCCGGGTTCGACACAGCGCCAATCGTGGCCATGCATTCGCCGCGCACCATGCGCACCTCGCCCGAAGTCAGCTTGAGATGGATATAGCCCGTATCGCGGCCGACGATCTGCGCGTAGGTGCCGGCCGAACGCGCGATCTGACCACCTTTGCCGGGCTTCATCTCGATGTTATGGACGATGGTGCCGATCGGAATGGCGTTCATCGGCATGGCGTTGCCCGGCTTGATATCGACGCGTTCGCCCGAAATCACGCTGTCGCCGGCGGCCAGGCGCTGCGGTGCCAGGATGTAGCTTTGTTCGCCGTCGGCATAGGTAATCAGGGCAATGAACGCGGTCCGGTTGGGATCGTATTCGATCCGGTCCACAACCGCCGCGACGTCGTATTTGCGCCGCTTGAAATCGACCATGCGGTATTTGCGCTTGTGACCGCCGCCGCGCCGCCGCGCCGTGATGCGGCCAAAATTGTTGCGCCCGCCCTTGCCGGTCAGCCCGACGGTGAGCCGCTTGACCGGCTTGCCCTTGTGCAGTTCCGAATGATCGACCAGGACCAGATGGCGGGTCGACGGCGTGACCGGCTTGTAATTCCTCAATGCCATGTTCTTACAACCCCGTCGTCACGTCGATCGACTGCCCATCGGCGAGCCGGATGACGGCTTTCTTGATATCCTTCTGACGGCCGGCAATGCCGCGAAAGCGTTTGGTCTTGCCCTTTTGCACCAGGGTGTTCACCGACAGAACCTCGACCCCGAACAAGCCTTCGACGGCGAGCTTGATTTCCGGCTTGGTCACGCTCAGGGGCACCCGGAAGGTCACCTGGTTGTGTTCGGAGGCCAGCGTCGCCTTTTCGGTAATGAGCGGGCTGCTCAGGATGTCGTACATCCGTTCGCGGCTCAGCCTGGTCTTTTTGTGATATTTCCAGCTCATTTCAACCGCGCCTCCAGCGCCGCGACCGCATCGGTGGTCAGGACCAGATGATCCCGGCGTAATATGTCGTAAACATTCGCGCCCTGGCATGGCAGCACATCGAGATTGGGAATGTTCGCCGCCGCGCGGGCGAAGCTTTCATCGACTTGCGGGCCGGCGACGATCAGCGCGTTGGCCCAGCCCAGCTTGGCCAGCTTGCCGACCAGCGTCTTGGTCTTGGCGTCCTTGAAGGCGGCGTCCTTGATGATGACCAGCTTGCCTTCGGCCTGTTTGGCCGACAATGCGCAGCGCATCGCCATGCGCCGCACTTTCTTGGTCAGCTTGTGGGCGAAATCGCGCCGATGGGGCCCGAATGCGACGCCGCCGCCGCGCAGGTTCGGCGCCTTCTTGGAGCCCTGCCGGGCGCGGCCGGTACCCTTCTGGCGGAACGGTTTGGCGGTGGTGCCGCGGATATCGGCGCGCGCCTTGGTGCTCGCCGTGCCGGCGCGCCGCTTGGCCAGCTGGTAGTTTACCATCCGCGCCAGGATATCGCGGCGCACCCGCGCACCGAACACTTCGTCGGCGAGTTCGATCTCGCCGGCGGCTTTATTGTCCAGGGTGATGACCTTGGTTTTCATCGCGCTCAGTCCTTCTGCGCCGCGTCGTCCGGCGCCGGCGCCGTTGCTTGGTTTACGTCCGCCGCCGGCGCGTCGCGCGGCGCGGCGCGCAACGCGGCTGGAAACGGCGCGTCCTTGGGAATCGCGCGTTTCACCGCATCCTTGATCCGCACCCAGCCGCTCTTGGCGCCGGGGACCGCGCCGCGCACCAGGATCAACCCGCGCGCATCGTCGGTCGACATCACTTCCAGATTCTGCGCCGTGATCCGCTTGGCGCCCATATGGCCGGCCATTTTCTTGCCCTTGAAAACCTTGCCCGGATCCTGGCATTGCCCGGTCGAGCCATGCGAACGGTGCGAGATCGAGACCCCGTGGCTGGCCCGCAGACCGGAAAAATTATGCCGCTTCATGGCCCCGGCGAAGCCCTTGCCGTTGCTGATGCCGGACACATCGACATATTGCCCGGCCACGAAATGCGAGGCGACGATTTCGCTGCCGACTTCCAGCAGCGCGTCGGCATCGACGCGGAATTCTTCGAGCCGCCGCTTGGGCTCGACCTTGGCCCGCGCGAAATGGCCGCGCATCGGCTTGGAGACCCGCTTGACCCGTATCGATCCAGCGCCAAGCTGCAACGCCGTATAGCCGTCGGTCGCCATGCTGCGCACCGCGACGACCTGGCATTTTTCGACTTGCAGCACGGTCACGGGAACATGCTCGCCGGTCTCCAGGAAGAGCCGGGTCATCCCCAATTTCTGTGCGATTAGGCCGGAACGCATTGCTTTACTTCCTTACAGCTTGATTTCGACGTCGACGCCCGCCGCAAGGTCGAGCTTCATCAGCGCATCGACGGTTTGCGGCGTCGGATCGACGATGTCGAGCAGTCGCTTATGGGTGCGGATTTCGAATTGTTCACGGCTTTTCTTGTCGATATGGGGACCGCGCAGAACGGTGTATTTCTCGATCCGGGTCGGCAAGGGGATCGGTCCGCGGACCCGCGCCCCGGTTCGCTTGGCGGTCTGCACGATTTCATCGGTCGACTGATCGAGTACCCGATGATCGAAGGCTTTAAGCCGTATTCTTATGTTTTGGCTATCCATGCCGTCCTCTTGCCCAATTAAAACCGGCGCCCGAAGGACGCCAATTTGTTAAATTCCTAATCCTCGACGATCGAGGCGACGACGCCGGCGCCGACGGTGCGGCCGCCTTCGCGAATCGCGAAACGCAGGCCTTCGTCCATCGCAATCGGCGCGATCA
>PTKA01000223.1 GCA_002937525.1 Alphaproteobacteria bacterium MarineAlpha10_Bin3 | reverse complement strand
AAAAAATGGGGGGTGGCATTCCGCCAACCCCCAAGGTCACAGGGAGCTCTATGTTCGAGGCATCAGGTCACGAGCAGCCGCTGGTGCCGCCGCAGGTGAGGCATTTCAGGCAGGTGCCATTGCGCACCAGGGTAAAGTTTCCGCACTCGCTACAGGCGTCGCCCTCATAGCCCCGCGCGCGGGGCTGATGAATATGGCCCATCGCCTGACCGGAATCGCCCCCACCCACGGCGCCGATAGCGGTCTGGACTTGGGTTTGGGTTTCAAGCGGGGCAACCCGTGCTGTGGCGGCATTGCCGGCATCGCCGGCGCCGCCTTCGATCAAAAACAAATTGGATGAGCGCACGAAGCCACTGCTGGCGACCCGCTTGATGACGGCAATGGTCTGCGCCGGGTAGCGCGGCAACTCGCCTTCCTTTTCGCCTTTTCCTAGTGCATCGGGCAGGATGTCGGCCGGGGTCGCGTGGGCCAGGTCGTTGCGGCCCAGATAACTGATCGCAACTTCCCGGAACAGATAGTCGAGTACCGAAGTCGACATTTTGATGGCGTCATTGCCTTCGACGACTCCCGACGGTTCGAACCGGGTGAAGGTGAAGGCTTCGACGAACTCCTCAAGCGGCACGCCATATTGCAGGCCGATGGATATCGCGATGGCGAAATTATTCATCAGCGAGCGGAAAGCCGCACCTTCCTTGTGCATGTCGATGAAGATTTCGCCCAGCCCGCCATCCTCATATTCGCCGGTGCGCAGATAAACTTTGTGGCCGCCGACGATAGCTTTTTGGGTGTAGCCCTTGCGGCGGTTCGGCAGGCGGCGGCGTTTGCTGACCACCCGTTCGATGATCCGCTCCACGATGCGTTCGGCGGCGGCGGCTGGCTGATTGTCGGCCTTCTCTTCGTCAAGCGCGTCATCGTCGTCGAGAATAGCGGCCTGCAAGGGCTGGCTCAGTTTGGAGCCGTCGCGGTACAGCGCGTTGGCCTTCAGCCCGAGTTCCCAGGACAGCCGATAGGCGTCCTTGCAGTCCTCGATCGTGGCGTCGTTTGGCATGTTGACGGTCTTGGAGATGGCACCGGAGATGAAAGGCTGGGCCGCGGCCATCATCCGGATATGGCTTTCCGGCGACAAAAAGCGCGTGCCGGTGCGGCCGCAGGCATTGGCGCAATCGAAGACCGGCAGATGTTCGGCCTTCAGGCCCGGCGCGCCCTCCAGCGTCATCGCGCCGCAGCAATAGATGCTGGCGGCGTTGATATCGGCGCGGCTGAAGCCGAGCGCGTCCAGCATGTCGAAGCCGAATTCGTCCAGCTGGGCGGTCGTGAAGCCAAGCGTCCCGGTGCAGAATTCAGCCCCCAAGGTCCATTTGTTGAAGGCGAATTTAATATCGAAGGCGCTCGCCAGCGCTTCCTCGACCGCGGCCAGGACGGTTTGCGTGAAACCCTTGGGGGCGAGGGTTTCGTGGTTGACGCCGGGGGCGTCCTTCAGGGTTCCGAATCCGACCGCATAGGACACGATCGCCTCGATCTCTTCCTCGCCATAGCCGAGCGTGCGCAACGCGTCGGGCACTGTCCGGTTGATGATCTTGAAATAGCCGCCGCCGGCCAGTTTCTTGAATTTCACCAGCGCGAAATCCGGCTCGATGCCGGTGGTGTCGCAATCCATCACCAGGCCGATGGTGCCGGTCGGGGCGATAACGCTGGTCTGCGCGTTGCGATAGCCATGCGCCTGCCCCAGCGTCAGCGCCCGGTCCCAGGCGCGCGCGGCGGCGTCGACTATTTCGGGCTGCGGGCAGGCTTTGGCGTCAAGCGGCGTCGGCGCCACGGCCAGCCCCTCATAGCCCGCGGTCTCGCCATGGGCGGCGCGGCGGTGATTGCCAATCACCCGCAGCATTGATGCCGCATTGCGTTCATATTGCGGAAACGCGCCCATTTCCTGCGCCATTTCCGCCGACGTGGCATAGGCGACACCGGTCATCAGCGCCGTGATGGCGCCGCAAAGCGCCCGCCCGCCCTCGCTGTCATAGGGCATGCCGGCCCCCATCATCAGCCCGCCGATATTGGCGTAGCCAAGGCCCAGCGTGCGGTATTCATAGGAAAGCTGGGCAATTTCGCGCGACGGGAACTGGGCCATCAGGACCGCGATTTCCAGCGTGACCGTCCACAGCCGCACCGCGTACTCGAACCCGGCGATATCAAATTGCAGCGCCGCGTTGCCGTCGCCGGCAGTGGCCTGCTGGAACGCCATCAGATTGAGCGAGGCGAGATTGCAGGCCGTGTTGTCCAGGAACATATATTCCGAACACGGGTTGGAGGCGTTGATCCGGCCCGATTGCGCGCAAGTGTGCCATTCATTGATCGTGGTATCGAATTGCAGCCCCGGATCGGCCGATGACCAGGCGGCATGGGCAATCTGGTCCCACAGGTCGCGGGCGCGCAGGGTTTTGGCAACCTTGCCGTCTTTGCGGTTGATCAGGTCCCAGTCGCGGCCGTCGTCGACCGCAGTCATGAAATCATTGGTCAGCCGGACCGTGTTGTTGGCGTTCTGGCCGGCCACGGTCAGATAGGCTTCAGAATCCCAATCGGTGTCATAGGTTTCGAATTCGATCGAGGTGAAGCCCTGGCGGGCGAATTGCAGCACGCGCTGGATATAGTTCTCCGACACGTTGGCCTTGCGCGCAGCCCGCATCGCCGCCCGCAGCGCCCGGTTTTGTTTCGGATCGGTGCGCACCTCGATATCGTCTTCGCCGTTGCCGCACGCGGCCATGACCGCGCCAAGATGTTCCTTGTTGACCTTCGAGCCGGTCACCAGTGCCGCGACCTTCTGCTCCTCGACCATCTTCCAGTTGATGAAGGCTTCGATGTCGGGATGGTCGGCATCGACGATGACCATCTTGGCCGCGCGGCGCGTCGTTCCGCCGGATTTTATCGCCCCGGCGGCGCGGTCGCCGATCTTCAGGAAGCTCATCAGGCCCGACGACTGGCCGCCGCCCGATAGCGGTTCGCCCTCGGCGCGGATGCTGGAGAAATTGCTGCCGGTGCCGGAACCGTATTTGAACAGCCGCGCTTCACGGGTCCACAGATCCATGATGCCGCCTTCATTGACCAGATCGTCGCTGACGGACTGGATGAAACAGGCATGCGGTTGGGGATGTTCGTAGGCGGATTTCGCCCGCGTCAGCGCGCCGTTGCGGTAATCGACGTAATAATGCCCCTGGGCCGGCCCATCGATGCCATAGGCCCAATGCAGACCGGTGTTGAACCATTGCGGCGAATTGGGCGCCGCCATCTGCCGCGCCAGCATGGTGCGCATTTCGTCGTAATAGGCGCTGGCGTCGCTCTCGGCGTCGAACATGCCGCCTTTCCAGGCCCAATAGGCCCAGGTGCCGGCAAGCCGGTCGAAGATCTGTTTGGCGCTGGTCTCGCCGCCGTAACGCGCTTCGCTTGGCAGCGCTTCCAGCGCGGTTTCGTCCGCCGCGCCGCGCCACAGGAATTTGGGAACGTCCTTTTCCGCGATCCTGCTCAGCCGCGCCGGGACGCCGGCCTTGCGGAAATATTTCTGCGCCAGCACATCGCAGGCGACCTGGCTCCAACTGGCCGGGACAGTGATCTGCTCTTGCCGAAAGACGATGGAGCCGTCCGGATTGCGGATTTCACTGGTGGTTTGACGGAACTCTATGCCGCTATAGGCGTCCTGCCCCTGGGTGGTAAAATGGCGTTCGATGCGCATGAAGTCCTGACCCCGGCCGTGCAATGTGCTGTTGCGTAACGCTGTTCGTCGAGCCGGGGCACCATCGCGATGGCCTTAAACACCAGATGATTCCCCCCCCGCCGCGCCTGTCATGTCTGGTATCGATTCACGGGTTTTCCCGCTATAAAATACCACATGTTGAGGGCGATCTTCATTTCGCCACAATTTATAGATTTTAGCAACATATTTTGTGTTTATTTTCAGTTTACTTCTATATCTAGTATTAACCGTTCCGAAGGGTTGTTACGCAAAAGATGTGCTTGACCGCCGGAGCCGAATATACGGGCTGCCCTCGATGCGCTGGACGGCGGTATCAGCAAATGCGATATTCGGGCCGCGTTAAGACAGGAAACCGCGATGACAACCGCGATCACCCGCATGATTACCTGGCTCAAGGGCGAACCGGTCGGTGCCGATGCGTTCGGCAACCGCTATTACCAGGAACGGCGGCCGGCGCGCGGC
>PTKA01000222.1 GCA_002937525.1 Alphaproteobacteria bacterium MarineAlpha10_Bin3 | reverse complement strand
CGAGGATGCGCGCCTCCTGTTGCGGCTACGGGCGGAAAATTCGGCGCTGCGCGCGACCAACGCCCGGTTGTTGCGGTGGCAGGCCGCGGCCCGGACATTGGCGGCCGAGAACGCGCAATTGCGGGATCTGCTGCGTTTTGTTCCGGACCAGCCGGTGAAATTTATCTCGGCCCGCGTCATCGCCGATTCCGGCGGTTCGTTCGTTCGAACCATGCTGGTCAATGCCGGCCGGCGCGACGGCGTCGCCAAGGATTTTCCGGTCGTGACCGGCGACGGGTTGATCGGGCGGATCGTGGAAACCGGCGAGCGGGCGTCGCGCATTCTGCTGATTAACGACCTGAACAGCCGGATTCCGGTCGTCATCGGCCCGAACCGGTACCGCGCCGTGCTGGCCGGCGACAATACCAACCGGCCCACGGCACTCTACCTTGCCGCCACGGTACAGTTGAAGACCGGCGCTCGAATCGTGACGTCGGGGCAAGGCGGTGTCTTTCCGCCCGGCCTGCCGGTCGGCGTCGTCGCCAGCACCGGCGCGGGCGGAGTTCGCGTCGAAACATTCGTTCGGACGGACCGGCTGGATTATGTGCGGATTCTGGATTTTGGACTTGTCAACATACTCGACGGCGGCCAGGCGGGCGCGGCAGCCTTGTCCCGTTAAGAGAAGCAAGCGATGAAAGCCATGATTTGGCGCCAAATCGATGTCGTTCTGCGCAATATGACCCCCGTTCTGGTCACGCTTTGCCTGGTCGTTCTTAGCGTGACGCCGCTGCGCCTGCCGGAAATCAGCTTTGTTGCGCCGCCGCTCGTCCTGATGTCGGTTTATTACTGGTCGCTGCACCGAACCGACCTGTTCCCGGCAATCGGCGTTTTCGGCATCGGGTTGTTTCAGGATATCCTGTCCGGCGCCCCAATGGGTCTCAACGCCTTCATCCTGCTTGGCGTCTTTGGGGTTTGCGTCTCGCAGCGGCGGTTTTTCTATGGCAAGTCCTTCCTGGTGGTGTGGTGGGGGTTCATGATTGTCGCCGGCGGGGCGCTGGCGGCCGAGTGGTTGTTGATGTCGGTGGTTCGCGAAACCGTCATTTCGCCGCAACCGGCGTATTTCAAATACCTCCTGACCATCGCGCTCTACCCGCCGGTCGCCTGGTTGTTCGCCTGGATTCACCGTTTCTTGCCGCGGACCGCCTGACATGAAGGCGGAGAAGTTACGCGCCAAGGTTTTCAGCCGCCGCGCCGCCATCGTCGCCGGCGGTCAAGCGGCACTGTTCGCGGGTCTTGGCGCGCGCCTGTATTACCTGCAAGTGGTGCAGGCGGACCGGTACCGGACCCTGGCCGATGAAAACCGGATCAATCTGCGCTTGCTGGCACCGCCGCGTGGTGCGATCACCGACCGGTTCGGTGAATTGCTGGCGACCAATGTGCAGAACTACAGAGTCGTCATCATCCGCGAACAGACCGGCGACATGGCAGCGACGCTGGCGCGGCTGGCCAAGCTGCTGGCGCCGGATTCGTTCGACGCCGCGCGCATCCGCCATGACGCAAAACGCCGCCGCGCCTTCGTTCCGATCACGGTGCGCGAAAATCTGACCTGGGACGAGGTGAGCCGGCTGGAAGTCAATGCGCCGAACCTGCCGGGCGTCGGCATCGATGTCGGTCTGTCCCGGCACTATCCGCGCGGCGCCCAGATGGCGCATGTGCTGGGCTATGTCGCCGCCGTGTCGGAGGCCGATCTGACCGACGACCCGGTTCTGCAATTGCCCGGTTTCCGTATCGGCAAGCGGGGCATTGAGCGCCGCTTCGATGCCAGGTTGCGCGGCAAGGCCGGAAATTCCCAGGTCGAGGTCAACGCCTTTGGCCGCGTTATCCGCGAGATCCGCCGCCAGGACGGGCAGCCGGGGGCGCGGCTCGCCTTGACGCTGGATGCGGGACTGCAAGCCTTCACGACGAAACGGCTGGTGCGCGAACGCAGCGCCGCCGCGGTCATCATGAACGTTCACAACGGCGACGTCCTGACCATGGTGTCCTCACCCGGCTTCGATCCCAATGAATTCAGCGCTGGAATAAGCCGGGAATCGTGGAGGCGGCTGATGCGCAACCCCTATTCGCCACTCAGCAACAAGGTTCTTCAGGGCCAGTATCCGCCCGGTTCCACCTTCAAGATCGCGGTCGCGCTCGCGGCGCTGGAAGCCGGGATCACGGTCGGCCACCGGGTCTTCTGCCGCGGCTTCATCGAGCTTGGCGACCGCAAATTCCATTGCTGGAAAAAAGGCGGCCACGGCAAGATGAATATCCAGAGCGCGATCCGGGAATCCTGCGACGTCTATTTCTACGATATCGCGCTGAAGATCGGCGTTGACCGTATCGCCGAAATGTCGCGGCGCCTGGGCCTGGGAGAAAAATACGATTCCGATCTGGACGGGCAGAAGGCCGGGCTTATTCCGACCCGCGCCTGGAAGCGGGCGGTCATTGGCAGCCGCTGGCAAAAAGGCGAAACCGTGGTCGCGGCGATTGGCCAGGGCTATGTTCTGTCCACGCCGTTGCAACTCGCGGTCATGACGGCGCGCGCCGTTAATGGGGGCATTGCGGTGGTGCCCCGGCTGGCGCTGCGCGCTGGCGCGGCGCAGCCGGATTTTCCGTCGCTTGGCATTTCCGCAGCCGCGCTCCGGATCGTCGCCGATGCGATGGATCAGGTGGTCAACCATTATCTGGGCACGGCGCGCAAATCCCGGATCGAAGATCCCGCCATGGCGATAGGCGGCAAGACCGGCACGTCGCAGGTGCGCCGGATCACCATGGCCGAACGCGCGGCGGACCTGCACAATAACAAGAAAAAGCGGTGGCGGGACCGCGATCACGCATTGTTCGTCGGTTTCGCCCCGGTGACGGCGCCGCAATACGCCGTCGCCGTCGTCGTCGAGCATGGTGGCGGTGGATCGAAGACAGCCGCGCCGATCGCCAGCGCCATGCTGGCCGAAGCGCAGCGCCGCGATTCCGCGCGTGCAGCGGAAACCATCGCCGCGGTTTCATCGTCATGATGCATGGGCGCAAATCCGGCGGACAGCGTCTGATGGGGAAGCTGTGGCAGGTGAACTGGACCCTGGTCCTGTTGATCGGTCTCCTGGCGTCGATCGGGTTCGCGATGCTGTACTCGGCCGCCAATGGCAATTTGTCCCCCTGGGCGTCGCGTCAGATGGCGATCTTCGCGGTCGGCCTTGTCGTCATGCTGGCCATCGGGTTGGTCGATATCCGGTTTTGGCTGCGCCATGCTTATTGGCCCTATGGGCTGACCCTGGCCATGCTGGCCGGGGTGGAAATACTGGGTAAATCCAAAGGCGGCGCGCGGCGCTGGCTCGATCTTGAAATTTTCCAGCTCCAGCCCTCCGAATTCGTTAAATTCACCCTGGTGCTGGCGCTTGCCCGCTACTTCCATCGGCTAAATTTCGACGATATCGGGCGACCGCAATTTCTGCTGGTGCCGTTGTTCCTGATCGCGCTTCCCGTGGTTCTGGTACAGCGCCAGCCGGATCTGGGCACCGCGTTGTTCATGCTGCTTGGCGGCGCCGCGATTTTCTTCATCGCCGGCGTCCGGCTGTGGAAGTTCGCGGTGGTGGCGCTGGCGATCATGGTTGCCGTGCCCGTTGTCTGGCCGATGCTGAAGGACTATCAACAGGAGCGGGTTTTGACCTTCCTGTCCCCCGAACGCGACCCGGGCGACAAGGGATATCAAATCCTGCAATCGAAGATCGCACTTGGGTCGGGCGGCACCTTCGGGCGCGGCTTCATGAAGGGGACGCAAAGTCACCTCAATTTCCTGCCCGAACGGCAGACCGATTTCATCTTCACCATGCTGGCGGAGGAGTTCGGACTGTTCGGCGGGCTGGGATTGCTCGGGCTTTATGCGATGCTGCTTGCCTACGGGATCGCGATCGCCATGCGCAGCACCTCTCAATTCGGCCGGCTGCTGGCCATGGGGGTGACCATAATGGTGTTCCTGTACGTTTTCATCAATATTGCCATGGTGATGGGAATGCTGCCGGTCGTCGGCTTGCCGTTGCCGCTGATCTCGCGTGGCGGAACGGCCATGCTGGCGGTGCTTGGGGGGTTCGGTCTGGTGATCAGCGTCTATGTCCACCGCGACGCCCGGATCGGCCGGCATGGCGAGGACGGTTGACCCCGGCCGCGCTATCGACAAACCCCACCCGCCTTGCTATA
>PTKA01000221.1 GCA_002937525.1 Alphaproteobacteria bacterium MarineAlpha10_Bin3 | reverse complement strand
ATCCCCTTCGACATGGGCGGCACCAGCACCGATATCTCGTTGATCGTCGATGGCGCGGCGACCTTGTCGTCCGACCGGTCGGTCGCCGGCGAACGTATCGCCTTGCCGAGCCTCGATATCGTCACCCTGGGGGCCGGCGGCGGGTCGATTGCCCGGGTCGATGCCGGCGGCGTGCTGCATGTCGGGCCGCAAAGTGCCGGCGCCGATCCGGGGCCGGCTTGCTATGGCCGGGGCGGCAACGCGCCAACGGTAAGCGACGCCAATCTGGTGCTGGGCTATCTCGATCCGGGCAATTTCCTGGGCGGCCGGCAACGGCTGTCGCTGGATGCGGCGCAAGCGGCGATTGCGCCGCTGGCCGGGTCGCTGGGCATCGAAACCATCGAGGCGGCGGCCGGTATACACCGCGTCGTCAATACCACGATGGCCGAAGGCATCCGCCTGATTTCGGTGCGCCGGGGCGTCGATCCGCGGCGCTTCGCGCTGCTGTCGTTTGGTGGTGCCGCCGGTATTCATATCACCGATCTGGCCCGGCAGCTTGAAATCGAGCGGGTGATTGCGCCGCGCATGGCGTCGGTCCTGTCGGCCTGGGGCATGCTCACATCGGACCTGCGCTTCGAAGTCAGCCGGACCCATGTCGGCGACACCGACGCATTGAGCGCGGATGCGCTGCGCGCACTTTATGCCGGCATGGAAGACGAGGGCCGCCGCCGCCTTGCGGTGTGGTTCGACGGGCCGGTGCGCCTGCAACGCACCGCCGATATGCGCTATGGCGAACAGGTGTTCGAAATCGACGTGCCGCTGGACGGCGTCGATTGGAATGCCGGGGATCCGATGCGCCAGGTGGCGGATTTTTTCCACGCCCGCCATGAGGAACTGTTCACCTATGCCTTGCGCGACCAGGAAGTGGTGCTGGTCAACGCCCGCATCGCGGTGATCGGCGTGCTGCCCGAATTGCCGGCCGAATCCCTCGATGCCGCCGGTCCTCCGGCCGCGCCCAAGGCGCTGCGCCGGGTCTATCTGGAGGATGGCTGGCGTGAAATTGCGGTGTACGATCTGGACGCGCTACCCGGCGGTCAGGTAATCGACGGCCCGGCGATCGTCGAAAGCGAAACCACGACTTTGCTGCTGCGCGCCAACGACCGCGCGAGCGTCACGCCGCAACGCTGGCTGGATATAAAAGTCGGTTTCTGATCGGCTTTATGCTTCGCCTGAAGCAATGGCCGCCATTTGAATGACCCCGTTCCACAGCCCGGCGCGGGCTTCCCAGGTATGCGGGACGGCCAGATATTGGCGCTTTCGGCAATCCGATTCGGTCAATAGATTTTTCGCCCGCTCGATGGCGGCTTCGAATTCCGCCGCACCACTTGCCGGCAATACAGCGTCGCCGAATTGTTCCAGTTCGCCAAGCGGCACCGATACCACGGGCCTTCCGGCGGCCAGGAATTCGTAAATTTTCACCGGATTGGTGTGCCGGGTCAGCGCGTTATCGACAAAGGGGATGATGCCGACATCGATCCGCGCCATCGATTCGCGCAGGCGCTCGAACGGCACTTCCCCGAAACATTCGATGTTGGCCGGGCGATTTTTCCTGGACCGCAATTCGTCATGGGCCGGCCCGACATTGCCGGTCAGCTCGAAGCGCCATTCCGGCCGGCGCCTGGCCAGTGCGATGACCAGATCGGCATCGAACCAGTCTTCGATGGCGCCGATATAGCCGATTACCAGGCGGCGGCCGCCATCGGGCCGCCAGCGTGGCCGGGATGTTGCGAACATGGCCGAATCCGTCGCATTGGGGATATGGAACACCGGCCCGGACCGGCCGCTATCCTGGATGGTTTCGATCAGCGCCCTGGAACTGGAAACGGCAATCGGCGCCTCGGCGATCATTGATTTTTCCAGTTCGATCAAGGGCTGGCTGGAGGACGTGAACCCCGCGACATAGTCCATGCAATCGTAAATGCTTCGCGCCTTCAGGCTGTCGGACAAGACGTTCCACCAGAACACGCCGCCGATAATCGCGATGGGCGGATTCCGGCAATATTGCGCGGCATAGTTGGTGATCGCGGCTTCCAGTACTGTGCGGTTCGGTTCCGCCGCCGGGGCCACATTGGGTTGCGGATGGGGGGGCTGGCATTTCAAACGCACCAGTGAAACGCCGCTGCTATCCATATCGTAAACGGCATGGTCATCGCGGAGGTCGCCGGCTGAAAAGTCGGGTGAAAAGTAATGGACGCGGTGGCCAAGCGCGCTAAGCGCCGCTGCGATCTGTTGCGGTCTTTGGTATCGGTAATGCCAGTCGATTGGCGGGAACACGAAAATATCCAGCTGGTTGCGGCCGGCGCCAGGATCGCTTTGCGGATGGGAATCGGGTGATTCGGCATGTTCCGACGCCAGGGATCGTAGATTATCGCCAAGTTTTCGTTTCAGGCTTTTAATGCGCGCGCGATTTTTTTTAAGGCGGCCGATCAGCATTTTCAATTCCGGCATGGCGTTCAAGCGGCCACTATAGCGCCGTGCGCCGTGCAAAACCCGGTTGTTCTCGATGATCGCGACGGTCAGGTCGCCGATCCTGGTTTCCGGGTAAAGTGTCGCCCGGAAACCATGCGCGCCGTCGCCGATGTTGGCCCGGTACAGATCGTTGCGGAACCGGTTGGCGACAATCGTTGCGACCAGATCGCGGCCCTGCCATACGCCGACGCTGCACCGGAAATCCGGTTGGCCCGGCAGCCACGCCCAGCCTTCCAGCATGCCGCCGCGAAGCCGGTCGACATAGCCATGGCTGTGGCGCGCCATCAAACGCCGGACGATATTTGGGGTTTTCGCCATTCACATCCTGGATATTGGCCGGCAGCAATAATCCCGCCTGCGGACGGCTCGGTGATTCCACACCAGCTGCCGCGCCAAGCGGTGGACCGGCAGCACCCGGCCGCGTTGTATTGTGGCGCGTTTCTTCAAAATAGCCAGGATGCCGTTGCGCGATTCCCAGAACCCTTGCCACTGGGAAACCCAGGGCTGCATTTTGCGCGTTCGCACGAAAAGCCAGATCATCGCCAGGATGAATCCAGGGATCATGATCGGCAGCAGCGCCGCCGGAACATTCTTCAACAGCAGCCACACCCGGTTCCTGAAGGAGTGGAACAAGGTGAAATGGCTGCGCTTTCCGGTCAGGGCGGAGCCGTGGTGGCGCACGGTTGCGCGGGCGACCTGGATGCAGTCGAACCCTTCCAGCTTGGCGCGGAAACCAAAATCAATATCTTCCAGATAGCAGAAGAAATCCTCGTCGAACCCGCCAAGCCGCACGAACAGCGCGCGCCGGTACAATGCGGCCGCGGCGCAAGGCGCAAAGACCAGGCAATCCGATGTCGGGCAGGATTCGACCGGCCAGCCGTAACCGCCGCGCCACGGAATTCCGAAGATCGAGTATACGTCGCCAAATCCATCGATAAGTTCCGGGCTGTCGGCCATGATCTGTTTCGATCCGAACAGGCAAGTCGATGGATTGCGCAAGGTGGCGGGGTGGAGTTGTTCCAGCCAGTCCGGCGCGGCAATCGTGTCTGGATTGAGCATCGCCAGCCAATCGGTTTGCGCGTCGCTGGCGCCCAGATTGGAGCCGCCGGAAAACCCAAGATTGGTTGCCGAACGAACCAGCCGAAAACGCCGGTCCGGGAAAGTCAGCGCGTCGGCCGAACCGTCCTGCGACGCGTTATCGACAATGACCGCTTCGAAACCAGCGAATGTCTGCGCCGCCAGCGCGTCCACGCATCGTTGCAGAAACGCGCCGCCATTGTAATTGACGATGACAACGCGAACCCAGGGATGCTCCGTAGGGGACAAGGACGCCACCGAAGTCAGACTAAATCGTCCCAGCAATCCGCCAGTTGCCGCAGATAGCTGCGATACGCGTTCTCTTTCATATCGCCGATGATAATATCCAGTTGATCGAGGCCGATAAACCCCTGGCGCAAGGCAATTTCCTCCAGACAGGCGATTTTCAGGTTCTGCCGCTTCTCGATCGTGCGGACGAAGTTGCTGGCATCCAGCAGCGAATCATGCGTGCCGGTATCGAGCCAGGCAAAGCCCCGGCCGATTTTTTCCACGCTCAAATCACCCAATTCAAGATAGGCTTTATTGACGTCGGTAATCTCAAGCTCGCCGCGCGCCGACGGTTCGATCCTGGCGGCGATATCGACGACCCGGTTGTCGTAGAAAT
>PTKA01000220.1 GCA_002937525.1 Alphaproteobacteria bacterium MarineAlpha10_Bin3 | reverse complement strand
CGGCGGTGCTGCTGCTTGGCGTCTGTGTGCTGCGCGGCGTCGCCACCTTGATCCACAACTATCTTGGCGAGGCGATCGGCCATCTTATCGCCTATGATCTGCGCCGCGATTTTTACGGCAAACTCCAGCTATTGAGCTTCTCGTTCCACGACCAGGTGCATAGCGGCGAGTTGATTACCCGTGGCATGCTCGACCTCGAAGGCGTACGGATGTTCGTGAATACCGCCGTGCTGCGGGTGATCCTGCTGGCCACGCTGATTGGCGCCGGCTCCTATCTACTGCTGTCGGCCGATCTTGTGCTCGGCCTGTTGAGTCTGAGCTTCGTGCCGTTCGTCGCCTGGCGCTCTTCGGTCGCCCGGCTCAAGCTGCGCGGGTTGTGGCTGGCGTTGCAGGACCGGATGGCGGCGCTGGGACAGTTGATGGACGAGAACCTGACCGGGATCCGCGTGGTCCGCGCGTTCGGCGCCGAACCCTTCGAGCTGGGAAAATACGACCGCGCCGCCGCCCAGGCGATGGCGGTCGCCGAGACTCGCATCAAGACCCGGGTCAACGCGGTCACCGCCATGACCTTCGCCTATTTCATCGCCATGGGATTGGTGTTGTGGGCCGGCGGATTGCGGGTGATCGACGGGACGATGAGCGTCGGTGCGCTGACCGTCTTCTTGACCTTCATCACGATATTGCAGTTGCCGGTGCGGCAGCTTGGCATGGTCGTCAACTCGATCGCACGCGCCTCGACCTGCGGCGCGCGGCTGTTCGCCGTGCTTGACCGCGAGCCGGCCATCGGCGACCGGGCGGGGGCGCCGGCCCTGGACCTTTCGGATGGCCGGGTTGAATTTCACGACGTTTCCTTCGCCTATGCCGGCGAAAGCGCGCCGCCGGTGCTGCACGGCGTGTCGTTTAGCGTGGCGCGGGGCAAGACGCTCGGCATCGTCGGCCCGCCCGGCAGCGGCAAATCGACCATCGCCCATCTGTTGCCGCGTTATTACGACGCCAGCGGCGGCCGCATCACGCTGGATGGCCAGGATATCCGCGATGTGACGCTGGAATCGCTGCGCCGCGCCGTGCGGGTGGTTCAGCAGGACGCCTTTTTGTTCACCGCTTCGCTGGAAAACAATATCGCTTACGGCGACCCCTGGGCCGATGACGACGCGATTTACGGCGCCGCCGAACTGGCCCAGATCGACGGTTTCGTCGGCCAGCTGCCGGACGGCTACCGCACGCTGGTCGGCGAGCGCGGCATGAGTTTGTCGGGCGGCCAGCGGCAGCGAATAGCGATTGCGCGCGCCGCCATTCTTGGCGCCGCCGTCCTGGTGTTCGACGATTCGACCGCCGCCATCGACGCCGGCACCGAACAACGCATCCGCCAGTCGCTGAAGGCGCATACGCGAAATTGTGCGACGATCATCATATCGCACCGGCTGGGCACGCTGCGCCACGCCGATGAAATCATATTTCTCGATGCGGGGCGCATCGTCGAACGCGGCAGCCATGATGAACTGGTTGCCAGCGGCGGACAATATGCGGCTTTGTTCGCCTTGCAGAGCAGCGACCGATGAATGCTGCGTCCAAGGCATCCAGGGAACGGCCGCCGCGCGCGGTCGTCGGCTCGCAGATCAGCATCGACGAGGAGATGTTCGGCGCGGCGTTCGACGGCCATGTCGTCCGCCGGTTCTTTTCTTATGTCCGGCCCTATCGCCGCCGGCTTGGCGTCGCGGTCGGCGCCGTTCTGGTGTTCACCGGCGCGCAACTGGCGATCCCGCTGGTGATCCGCCATGCAATCGACAAGGCCATGATCGCGCAATCGGCCAGCGCATCGTCTTTGGCGCTGGTCATCGCCGTCTTCGGGCTGGTGATATTGGTCAATTACGCCGCCAACTGGGTGCAGGACCGGATCGTCGGATTGACCGGCGAGCAGGTGATTTACGATTTGCGCCGGGCGATGTTCGCGCATCTGCAACATGTCGCGCTCGGCTTCATGGACAAGACCGAGATCGGCCGCATGATGTCCCGGCTCCAGGGCGACGTGAATGCGTTGCAGGAGTTTCTGGAGAACTCGATCACGGCGATTGGCGATCTGGTGCTGCTGGCCGGCATCGTCATCATCATGCTGGCGCTGGATTTCCAGCTTGGTCTGCTGACGCTGGCGGTGGTGCCGACCTTGCTGGCCGTCCGCCTGTTCTGGCTGCCGCGCGCCAGACAGGCGTTTCGCCGCGCGCGCGAAACCAACTCAATCGCCAACGGCGCCCTGGCCGAAGGCATCCATGCCGTGCGCACGGTGCAGGGATTGGGCCGCGAGAGCGTGAATTTCCAACTCTACGAGGATAAAGCGCGGCAAAATCTTCTGGCCCATCTGCGCTCGGCTAAATTCGCCCAGGCGATGATACCGGTCGTCGATACGATGACCGGCGCCGCGATGGGCGTGGTCGTGGTGCTGGGCGGTACGCTGGTACTGGACGGCGCGCTCGATATCGGCGTGATGATCGCGTTTTTGTTCTACGTTCAGCGGTTCTTCGATCCGATTCGCTCCCTGACGATCCAGTACAGCGTCATGCAGCGCGCCATGGCTTCGGGTCAGCGGATCTTCGAGGTGCTGGACGTGCCGCTGGCGATCGCCGACAAGCCGGACGCCGCCGACCCCGACGCCATCGCCGGCACCATCGCCTTCGAGGACGTGACCTTCGGCTATGTCAAGAACCAGCCGGTGCTCAAGGATGTCAGTTTCACCGTGCGGCCGGGCGAAACCATAGCCCTGGTCGGGCCGACCGGATCCGGCAAGACCAGTATTACGGCGCTGCTGCACCGCTTCTACGACGTCTGGGACGGCCGGGTGACGATCGATGGCCGCGACGTGCGCGACTACGCCAAGGCGGCGCTTGGCCGGCATATCGCCATGGTGTTGCAGGACCCGTTTTTGTTCACCGGCACGATCGCCGAAAACATCCGCTACCGGACCACGGCCGCGACCCGCGCCGATATCGAGCGCGCGGCGAAAATCGTCGGCGCGCATGACTTCATCGCCCGGCTCGATGGCGGTTACGAGACGATGTTGCAACAGCAGGGCCGCAACCTGTCGCTCGGCCAGCGGCAGCTTATCAGTTTTGCCCGCGCGCTGGTTGCGGATGCGCGGATTCTGGTGCTCGACGAGGCGACGGCGAATATCGACAGCTATACGGAGCGCCAGATTCAGACCGGGCTGGCGCGGCTGCTCGAAGGCCGCACCGGCATCGTCATCGCCCACCGCCTGGCGACTATACGCGGCGCGGACCGCATCATCGTGTTACGAGAAGGCCGCATCGTCGAGACCGGAACCCATGATGCGTTGCTCGGCGAGGGCGGGCTTTACGCAACGCTTTACGCGCTCAACTACGCATCCTTCGACGATATTCCAGGCGACGTCATCCGCGATGCGCTCGCCGCCCCGGTGCGGACGTAAAGCCGGCAGCCGCGTTCAATCCGCGAAGGCGCCGCCCGGCGCGGTACACCAGCGATAGGTCGTGTCAATGCCGTCGCGCAGCCCGATCCGGGCGCGCCAGCCCAGATCGTTCAACCGCCCGACATCGAGCCATTTGCGCAAGGTGCCATCGGGTTTGGTTGCGTCGAAGTCAAGCGCGCCCCCGAATCCGACGACATCGCAAATCGTTTGCGCCACTTCGCGGATGGTCACGTCGTCGCCGACCCCGACATTCAAGGCGAGTTCGCCGGAATAGCGCTCCATGCAGAACAGCATGGCTTCGGCCAGATCGTCGACATGCAGGAATTCGCGCCGCGGCCGCCCGGTGCCCCAGACCGGCATGCTGGCCGCGCCGCCGATTTTGGCCTCATGCGCCTTGCGGATCAGCGCCGGCAGCACATGGCTCGTCTCCAGGTCGAAACTGTCGCCCGGGCCGTAGATGTTGGTCGGCATCAGCGCGATGGCGTCAAAGCCGTATTGCGTGCGGTAGGCGGCGCACATCTTGAGCCCGGCGATCTTGGCGATGGCGTAGGCTTCGTTGGTCGGCTCCAGCGGCCCGGTCAGCAGATATTCTTCGCGGATCGGCTGGTCCGCCAGCTTGGGATAGATGCATGACGAGCCCAGAAACAGCAGTTTCGTTGCCCCGTGCCGCCAGGCGGCGTCGATCAGATTGGTCTGAATGGCCAGATTGTCATGGATGAAGGCGGCCGGCTGGGACGCGTTGGCGTGGATGCCGCCGACCTTGGCCGCGGCGATG